>JAKJEK010000129.1 GCA_022705465.1 Patescibacteria group bacterium
GGACGGCTGTTGGCCTGGATTCTTCGAGTTTAGATTTAGACCTTCCGTTAACTGAGGCAGAGCGCGAGTTCTCTGGCCGAGATTACCTGGGATTAGCCTACATCATTCTCGGCTCGTTTCTCATTTATCTACCCATGCGCGCTTTTTACTTTGAGAAGGTCCGTTATCCTAGGGAGGAGTCGCTGGCTTCAGTTAAAGCTAGACTTGAAGGCGGGGAGCGCGCTAATTTATTTTCCTGTTTTTCGTTTGAGCTGGCAAAAGTAACTCAACCATACTTTCGCGACGGAAAAATGCCAAACACCAAGCATCTTGCCGCCACGCTATTAACCTCTAAGGACATGAATTTTGTTCTTACTCGTATGGGGCTTAGTCCTGATACTTTAAGGACAGTGTTCGACAAATTTCAGGAAGCTGCTACAACCGAGCAGGTGATGCGTCAAGCCTTAGAAATCGCCATAGTTGAGGGCCACCATCAGATTGAGGTTGGCGATGTTTTTATTGCGCTCTGCCAGTACGAACCCTTTTTCCAATCTGTTCTTGAGGACACAAAGCTCGAAGTCTCTGATATAGCCCATATCGTGTATTGGCAAACCAGCCTAATTCGGAAAAGTCTTGAAGGAAGGCGGTTCCTTGATCCGGGGCGATTTCGGATGACCGGCGGAATCGGCAAAGATTGGGCTTTTGGCTATACTCCAATCTTAAGGCAATACGGTCATGATATGACTGACGCCATCCAGCGTTACGGGTTAAACTTCGAGGTTGTTGGTAGAGAAAAAGAGATTAGGGAAATTCAAGAAGCGCTGTTGCGCCGTAGCGGCGGCAACGTCATTTTGGTGGGTGAGGCTGGTATCGGCAAACGGACCACTGTTAAAGGGTTGGCTAATAAGATGGCTACTGGCGAGATTGATGAAGGATTAGCATTTAAACATTTAATTGAAGTTGATATTAACCTTTTATTATCCGGATACGGAGGGTTGGGAGATGCTGCAAATCGGTTAACCCGTCTTTTTAACGAGGCGCTCCAGGCTGGCAACTGTATCTTATTTATCGATAATTTCGAGTCGCTCTTGTCAACGGAGGGTGCTGGTAGTATTAACGCCATTGATGTCCTCTTGCCATTTCTGGAATCTCCCGGCATCCACATTATTGGTACAACAGATGTAGCTAGCTATAATCAATTCATTAGAACCAACACTGCACTAAGCGAGCGCCTTACCCGTGTTTCTGTTGAGGAAGCCAATACCGCTGAAACCATCCGCATCCTTGAAGATACAGTGCCGATGATTGAGCACCGGACCGGTTCACTCATTTCTTATGAGGCTATAAAAGAGACTGTAAAGGTTGCCAACAAATATATTATGGATGTTCCAAATCCAGAAAAGTCAATTAATGTGCTCGATGGTGCTACTGCCCACGCTACTTCAGAGCGCGGGAAAACTATTGTATTGCCTAAAGACGTCTTGTCATACATTTCTATTAAACACGACATCCCTGCTACTGAGGTTGAGGATGATGAAAAGCAAAAACTCCTCCATCTTGAGGAAGAGATGCACCGCAACGTGGTCGGTCAGGATGAAGCAATTAAGGCAATCGCCGGCGCTCTCCGTCGCGTACGCGCCGGTGTTACTGACTCCAAGAAACCGATCGGCTCTTTTTTGTTTCTTGGTCCGACTGGAGTTGGAAAAACCGAAACGGCTAAATCATTAGCTCGAGCATACTTTGGTGATGCTGACCGGATGATCCGTTTTGATATGTCGGAATACCAAAACAAAGAAGATATTTATCGTCTGATAGGATCTAACGTCGGCCAGGATGTTCAGGGATTGTTGGCAACAGCGGTAAGAGAAAAACCATTTTCCCTTCTTTTGTTCGATGAAATCGAAAAGGCACACCCGGATATCTTGGACCTTTTCCTGCAAATTCTCGATGAGGGCCATATGACTGATGGAATGGGTCGAAAGGTCGCGTTTTCGCATACTATCATCATCGCCACCTCAAATGCAGGTGCCAATCTAATTCGTGAATCAATACAGGGTGGGGTCGAGTACAATAAAACAAAGCTAGCGTTACTGGATTACCTACAGCGTGAAAACATTTATCGGCCAGAGTTCATCAACCGTTTTACCCAGGTTGTTGCCTTTGCGCCACTCAGTTTACAAGAAATCGCTCAAGTCGCGGCATTAATGCTTGCTAAGCTACAAGATACAGTCTATGCAAACAGGGGAATCAAAGTCGTTGTTACCACGGAGGCAGCAGCAATGCTCGCGCAACTCGGCTATGATCCGCAAATGGGAGCTCGCCCAATGGCTCGAATCATCCAAGAGAAAGTTGAGAATTTTCTGGCAACCAAAATTCTTGCTGGTGAGCTCAACAAGGGTGATTCAGTTACGATTTCCCCAGCCGATCTGTCATAGTGATCTTACGATACATAAAAACCGTCTGAGGTCAGGCGGCTTTTATGTGATCATTATTGATATACTATCACTTGTGGATGTATACCGGCATACCTACTTCGGTCCAATTAAACACCTCGGTTGCGGCACCGATGCCCAACCTGATACAACCATGGGAAACTGGTGTGCCCAGGTGGTTCTCGCCTTCCTTATATCCATTAGGCC
>JAKJEK010000130.1 GCA_022705465.1 Patescibacteria group bacterium
CATCAGCTTGACTTTAGTCTGGCTTTCGAATTGCGGATCGGGATGCTTGATGCTAACGATAGCGGTCATCCCCTCGCGGGTGTCATCACCGCTAAAGTTGGGGTCAGAATCTTTGAGCAGCCCGACTTTACGGGCATAATCGTTAATGCTGCGAGTGACAGCTGTCCGTAAACCGGTCAAATGGGTGCCGCCGTCGATGGTGTTGATGGTATTCGCGAAGGTATAAACCGATTCAGCGTAGGAATCTGTGTATTGCACCACGAATTCGATCCCGACGTTATCGATTTCTTTCTCGCCATAAATCGGCTCGTGTAAGACTTCTTTATTTTTATTCAGGTAGCGCACAAAAGAGGCAATGCCACCCTCGAAGTGGAAGGTCATTTCACGGTCTTCGCGCTCATCCTTGAGCATAATGGTGACACCGCGAGCGACGAAAGCCATCTCCCGAAAGCGTGTGACTAATGTGTCAAAGCGGTAATTGACATCGCCCTTGAAGATTTCACGGTCGAACTTGAAAGTGGTGGAGGTACCGGTTTCATCACCTTTATAGGTGCCAATTTGTTTGACGGGTGCTTGCGGGATGCCGCGTTCGTAACGCTGAAAGTAGATTTTACCTTCTCGGCGAACGGTAACCTCGCACCATTCCGAGAGTGCGTTGACGGCTGAAACACCAACACCATGTAAACCGCCTGAAACTTTGTAACTTCCTCCGCCAAATTTCCCTCCAGCATGCAGCACGGTCATAACAACCTGCAGAGCAGAAACACCTCGCTCTGGGTGAATATCTACAGGAATTCCGCGGCCATTATCTTCTACGGTGACGCTGTCATCTTCGTGGATGGTAACCGAGATGCGATTACAAACACCCGCTAAAGCTTCATCGATAGAATTATCAACAACTTCATAAATGAGATGGTGTAAGGCTTTGACGTCGGTTCCTCCAACATACATACCTGGGCGGCGGCGTACGGCTTCGAGACCTTCCAAAATTTGGATATCACCAGCATTGTAATGATTAATTTGGTTCAATGTGTTCTCCAGACAGATAATAAAGATTTAAGCTGCTTTTTGTGTTAAGAATATTTCTTCGTAGATCTTAATCACATCCGAGAAATAATGAAAACTAGCAATGAGCAGAGCTGTAGTTACTAAGGCGTGCCCAAAAATACCGACAAAAAGTAATGGGGAATTATCGGCTGGGGTTTGCCATAGCATATTGGTTAGGAACGCGATGATCACTTCAAAAGTCAAAAAAATTGACGCGCTGGAATAAAAAGGTCGGATCATTTTTAGGCTGGTTGAAATTGCCTGAAATGCATTCTGACCTAAAACAACAATGGCATGTGGCGCAAAGTACAGCGGGATGAGGACGGATAGCAAAACCATTGCGGTGATGAAGTAGGCGATTAACCCAAGAACCGGGCTAAGCGTATTGAATAAGGTAAAAATGAGCGCAATTGGCAAACTGATCAGGAATACCGCAACAACCATGATCAATGTTAGGACTAATATATTTAAAAAAGCATTAACGATGGTTTTGAAAGATTTCTTTTCAGCAGTCGGCTGTGCAGCTTTGCTCGACCAAAAGAAGTAAAGCGTACCTAAAATCAAGCCGATGAGGCTGAAGATTAGGATGGCAAGAAGGAATAGTCCACCGTTTGATAAATCATAGACAGGTAAAGAACCAAAAATATTTTCGGCGATTGGGCGCCCGGCTAATAAACTCGGAACACCGACTGGGTAAGTTCGGAGCGTTGAAGAAAGACTAAAATACTCAAAATAAGACCTAATTGAAGCTATAGCTTGGTTGATTGTTTCCTGAGACTGATTTCCCAATTGAGCGATGGTCAAGGCTTGACCTAAGGTTTCGTTGGCTAATTCGCTAACGGTATAACGTGGTGCAAAAAGGAAATAAAGGTCTAAACCAATCGGAAATAGTAATAAATAAAGGTGATTAGCTAAAGTTTTAAATCCTTCTCCGAGTGAAGCAAAAACTTTAGGCTGTTTTCTGATAATAACTGAATAATTCATAACTGTTTAATTTTACCACTCTTATCTATTTCCAAAGGTGGCAGTAGAGCCTAAGGTTAAAGTTACCAACCGGTGTTGGCACAATTCACCGTGATAAAATTCGCTTATGGAAGATAAGCATATTTCTCTCCCATACGATCGGCTCAGTATCGTGCTTGCTTTCATTACACTTGCAATGGGGTTTATTTATTTCATCCCTGCTGCTGGGAATGTTCCTACGGGTAACTTCTTTGGGTTTATACTAAATCTTCAGCTCGATGTTTATACCTTACTGATTGGATTTCTCACGCTTCTTGCTTTAGCTGGGACGATTTGGGTGCTGCAAGCATATCCCATAACCCAAGGCGAAAAACTAGCCTTTTGGCAGCTTTTACCACAGTGCATTTTACCTGTTATGAGTGTTTTTGTTTTCTCGTTTGCGCTCAGAGGGATGGAACGGAATAACGTCTGGTGGGTTGTATACGCTATGGGATCGGTACTTTTTGGCATTATCCTTGCCGCAGAGTTCTATGCCCAAGAAATCAACACCGTACATCATCCACTAACCACCATTGGCTTGATTGGACTTTCCCACGCCTTATAGAT
>JAKJEK010000131.1 GCA_022705465.1 Patescibacteria group bacterium
CAGGGCAGCCTGCCTATAAAGCTATTATATTTGCCGGTTTTTCCTGTAGTTATTGCTCAAACACCTGACTGGTGTTAAGATAGAGAAAATGGAGGGTTGTTTGTTATGACAAAAAAAGAAATAGCTCAAATCATTGCGAAAAAAGCGAATATTTCACCTAAAGAGGCTGAACGACTCGTGGTTGCTTTTGGTGATGCAATCAGTGAAGCATTAGAGCGCGGTGAAAAAGTTGTTTATTCAAACTTCGGTACTTTTTACACCGTTCATTATCCCTCCAAAGTAATCACCCACCCTAGGCTTGGAGCGGCAAAAAAAATGATTATGCTGCCAACCAATGTAGCCAAGTGGATGCCCTCAGGCAACATAAAAAAGATGGTGGCTGAGCACCTTCAGGTTAAAAATCCCACGCTTCACGGTGCCACCCGAAAAAAAGCGGCGCATGATACTACTGTTGACGGATTAACGCCAAAATCACCAGAGCACAAACATCAAAACAGTAAGGAAGATAAGGAAGACGATGAGGTGGTAGAGGTCAAAGTACACAAGACGCCTGCACATGTTGGCGCCGGCCTTATCCCAGTTCAAAAACAGAGCTTTACCGATAAGCCCGCCCATAACACCGAGTCTCCAGAAGAAAAAGCCCATGATAATAAAGTTAATGATAATCCAGCACCACAAGATATGAAAGATACCAATAAGTCTTTTTGGGACAAGCTATTTAACAGCGCAAAAAGCGATGCGCAGGTACCAGTTGATACTAAGCCCGAGAAACCCGTTCAGGATCAGCCAAAAGCAATTAGTGGTACAGGGTTGTTTGAGAATGCTGTTTCTCAAAGCGTCTCTTCTCTTGGCCTGACCAATAGCACTACCAAAGTCGAAAACAATCAGCCAAAATCCGAGCAAGAAGAAAATGCGCAAAGCTTGATTCAAGAAGCTGGATTGACTAACACGGATAGCGGCGCCAACGACAAACCGCCAATGCCACATGATGCTACGTCAGATGAATTACCAATGGCTCCCCTAGCCTCGATCCAGACAGACTATGAATTCATTGATTTATCCAAGATAAATATCCCCAAAGAGGTGCTTCAACAGCTTCCAGAAAAAATCGCTCGCAAGTACAAGGCCGTACCTGTATCAGACCAGGATAACAAGATCACGGTAGCAATGACTGATCCGGAGGACCTTGAGGCACGAGAAATGATTAAGAAAATTGTGCCAAAACACGTGACGATTAAGTTAACAACCGAAACCGACATCAACCACGTTCTTGACCAGTATCAGGGATTGGAATCCGAAGTACAAGAGGCAATTGAAGAAGCTGATGAAGATCAAGTAGACAGCAATCAAGAAGAATTAAGCAAGCAAATGCTAATCGAGTCAGCAAATGACGACGCGCCGGCAGCCAGAATCGTTGCTTCTATACTAAGGCGCGCTACCGGTGATAAAGCATCTGATATTCACATTGAACCGTTTGAGACAGAGGTGCAAGTACGCTTCAGAATTGATGGAATATTGATCAGAAAGATTACCTTGCCTCGTGATGTTCAGCAAGCAATAACATCGCGCATTAAAATCCTGGCAAATTTAAAGATTGACGAGCAACGGTTACCTCAAGATGGGCGCTTTAGTATGAAATTCGAAAACCGGAAGGTTGATTTCCGCATATCTACGATGCCGACAGCTTTTGGCGAAAAGATTGTAATGCGCATCTTAGATAAATCTACGGGAATTTTAACCCTTGAGCAGCTCGGTCTTGCAGACAGCGGCCTGAAGGCGCTAGAGGCTAATTTGGATAAGTCGCATGGCATGATACTAGTCACCGGACCAACAGGGTCGGGCAAATCAACCTCATTATATGCTTTGATTGACCGTTTGTACGAGGAGGGGGTAAATATTGTTACGCTCGAAGACCCGATTGAGTATCAAATGACTGGTATTAACCAGAGCCAGGTTAATCACGAAATCGATTACACATTCGCTTCCGGACTACGCTCGATTGTCCGCCAGGACCCTGATATTATTATGATCGGTGAGATTAGAGACGGTGAAACGGCACAGATGGCGGTACAAGCTGCACTGACCGGCCACGTAGTCTTATCGACACTGCACACCAACGAAGCTGCTGGCGCAGCACCGAGATTGATTGACATGGGAGTTGAGCCTTTCTTACTTACCTCATCAATCAATGTAGTAATCGGGCAAAGACTTGCCAGAAAAATTTGTGCCGATTGTAAGGAAGAGGTAGAACTTCCCAAACCGGAAGTGGACGCTATAAAACAGGTTATTGCCAAAATGCCTAAGAAAGAGCGAGAGGAATTCAGCAAGAAGAAGTTAACGTTTTTTAAAGGCAAGGGATGCAAGACGTGCGGTGATAGCGGCTATAAAGGCCGGGTGGGTCTGTATGAAGTATTGCCGATTACGGAGGAAACTAAGGAGTTGGTATTAAAGCGCGTCTCCTCCTATCAAATCCAGGAAAAGGCAATTGAGGACGGTATGGTTACCATGATTCAAGATGGAGTAATTAAAGCTATTAAGGGTATAACTACCATAGAAGAAGTATGGCGGG
>JAKJEK010000132.1 GCA_022705465.1 Patescibacteria group bacterium
CTCCCAAGGCATCCACCATATACTCTTAAACGAAATATTATTTCTACAGAGGTCGAAATACGGAAGTCGAATCTCGGGTTACGAGATTCCCATCCATCCTTCGACATGTTCTTGACTAGCAATTGCTGAACTTATGTTACGTATCAATTGCTTGTTGGTGTCGGAAGAATAAATTACAATTACTCTTACTTGATTCAGTTGTTAACGTTCGAGATAGAATCTCAGTTTGCGAGCCCCTATCTCGCAGCTGGTATTCTCTGAACAAAAAAACCGCCGTCCGGCGGATGAGTCAAAGAAAAAGACGTTGCTTTATCTCATCCGCGTTTCCCTCCGATTGTATTTCGTAGACTCATATAACCTCTCGGCTTATCCACACTCCCGAATTTACCATATGCGCATAACCAATGTCAATACCTGAAACAGAAACTGGAACAAATAAACTTGAATGGCCGAAAATACGTTTTCCTGACTACTATTTCCTCGTTTTAACCCGAATATTAAGTCTCTGATACACGCCCATTAATCACTCTTGCACTAGTTTATCCATCGCAATATGGCGCTAAATCAGTCAATCCCCACCCTATGGCCATGCTATCATCACTAATTTTTCGCGCTTTTCTGCGGCTCCCAAACGATCCGGTCAAACATCACCAGCTCATCGCTTGCTAAAGATCTATTGTAATATTCACCATCAGGAGCCATCACCTGAAAATATGCCGGATCACCCCTCCAGCCAAAACTTGCCAGCGGAAGTTTGGCGCTAGGGTCCAATAGCTGTGCTTTTAATGCATAAACGCCGGCTGTCAGGGGCAGCGATTTAATCGTACAACGAAATTCACCATCACCTTTTTTCACAGAATATTTGACACCCGAGAAGCGCGACCGCCCACCTCCAATCAAGACAGGTTGGTTGATCGAAAATATCGAAAAATTCCAATACACCTCATCTATATCCACCAAGGAACGATAACGCAACTCAATCTCCATATCATCGTGAGTTCTCACGCGGCCACCACTACCGGAAATTCCTAATCGGTCAATCACAACCGGAGTTTCATCTGTTAACTCAACCTTTCTGGACGGGTCGTTACCATTTTTAGCCGACATCTGAAGATTATTGTAATAATGCCTGACGGCTGATGCGGTCAAACCTAAATAGCTCATCTCGCCCCGCTCCAGCACCAAACACCGGTCGCACATTGTCTGAATTAAATGCATGTTGTGAGACACAAAAATGATCGCGCCGCGTTTTAGATATTCCTGCATATAGCGCACGCACTTTAATTGAAAATTTGCGTCTCCAACGGCCATTACCTCATCAACGAGCAACACATCCACATCAAGCTGGGTAATTATCGCAAAACTTAACCTTGCCCTCATCCCTGAACTATAATTTCTAACCGGCATATCAGCAAACTCTCCCAATTCCGCAAATTCAACAATTTTTACCACCGCTCGATCAATCTCCTCTTTTGCAATACCCATCAGCATCCCGGTAGCATAAGCGTTCTCCCGCCCGGTCATCACCGGATTCAAACCCGTTCCCAGATCCAACAATGCTGCGCTTCGGCCAACCAAAGCAATCGAGCCTCCATCAACCTTTATTAAACCATTGAGAACCTTCAATAACGTACTTTTACCCGCACCGTTGTGGCCAATCACCCCTAAACATTCGCCAAGCCTCAAATCAAACGTAATATCTTTTAATGCCCAAAACTCGCCACTGCGCAACTCTTTGCGCCCAGCACGAACACGAAAAAATTCCATCAACATATCTCTAAAACCATAACTAAGAGAGCGCTTCAGTCCGAAACAGTACTTCTTTGAAACATGATTAGCCTTCACCAGGCAATCCTTTGTGTTTACTACACTTGCCACTATGACCCCAATCTCTCATTAACATAAGGCACCGACAATCGATACCACAGCCAAGAAATTGCTATTACCACCAACAAAATTACCGATATTAGCAAAATTTTCGGCCAATCCGACGTTTCACCATAAAAAAATAGCTCCCTGGTTGCTGTCACGATCACCGCAATTGGATTATTATCAGTCACCCAATCCCACCTACCGCTTGATGATATTGGATAGCCAATTGGTGTTATTAACAGAAGCGTTGATATAGCAATCGGCAAACCCCTTTCAATATCGTGGTGAAGCAAAGCTATAGGCGACAATATCATGCCAATAGACGTTCCCAGCATAATCATTGCCGCCACCCCCGGCATGACCAACAGTGCAGAAAATGTTACCGGCACCCCTAGCAACACCAAAACGACTAAAAGCACAGCAAACCTGACCAATAGATTAAAAACCACTTCGGCGATACTGGCTATTATTAATGTTTCTCTTGGAAAATTAACTTTGGCCATTACTCTCCGAAAAGAATTTCCAACTTTGAACGGTATTGATACCGCATCGACAAACACATACCAAAGCCAAATTCCAACCGCTGCAAAGGCTGGATAATTTTCCACCGCACCATTATTCACAATGCCCCTATAGCGTAAAAAGATGAATATCAGCGATAAAAATAACGGCGGAACCAATATCCACAAATAT
>JAKJEK010000015.1 GCA_022705465.1 Patescibacteria group bacterium
GCTACCAGCATCAGACATGATGGCCTTAACATCAGCGAAGTCAACGTTAATTAAACCATGATAGATAATGAGATCAGCAATACCTTGAACACCTTGACGAAGAACGTCGTCAACAACGCCAAAGGCGTCGAATAGAGAGGTTTTTTTGTCAATAACTTGCAGCAAGCGGTCGTTAGGGATGGTGATTAAGGTATCAACCTTATCTTTCATTTCAGCGATGCCAAGTTCTGCCATCTTTTTTCGACGCTGGCCCTCAAATGTGAAAGGCTTTGTGATAACACCAACGGTTAATGCGCCAAGTTCTTTAGCAATTTCTGCAACGAATGGTGCAGCGCCGGTACCAGTACCACCGCCCATACCGCAGGTTACGAACACCATGTCGGCACCTTTGAGAGTTTCGTAAACTTCCTCTTTGTTTTCTTCGATCGCCTTACGACCGATTTCTGGATCAGCACCTGCGCCTAAACCGCGCGTTGTTTCCTTACCGATCTGAATTTTGATCGGTGCTTCGTTAAAAGCCAGAGCTTGAGCATCAGTGTTAATACTAATAAACTCGACGCCACGAAGCTTCGAATTGATCATTCTGGTGATAGCACTACCACCAGACCCTCCAACGCCGACCACTTTGATTACGGCGAAATTTGCTAGTTCCGAATCATTTCTGTCCATCGTTGGTTTCCCTACGTTTAAGTTATTTTTCGATGATCTCATTGTTAATGCAATTAAATCCCCCTTCGGCTTCACAAGCCGCAGGAGGATGATACTACGGAAATTTTAGTAACTTAGGGTAAAATGTTTTTGAAGACTGAGCGGATACGGTCAACAACACCACCTAGACCAGCGACATCAAAACTAAAGGAACTGTCTCCTCCTTTTTTATTTTTACCCCAAAGCATCAGTCCTATGCTGGTAGCATATACAGGATCGTCGAGCTTGTCAATAAGTCCGGAAATTTCGACGATGGGCTTGCCTACCTGGGCCGGCAAACATAATGTTTCTTTGGCTAGTTCGACGATGCCTTCGATCTTTGATCCCCCGCCGGTAAGTACAACGCCAGCTGGAAGAGATCCATCACGATTTATGTTTGCCAGATTATTTTTTATGATTAAAAAGATTTCGTTTAACCGAGCCTCGATGATTTCTGTAACGTATTTCAAGTTAACTGCTCCATCTTCGCGATCATCGAGTTTCTTTAGGTCAATTTGTTCTTTATTGTTTACTTTGTCGGGAACGGCGTAGCCATACTTTAACTTGATTAGTTCTGCAAGTTCGATGTTGGTCCGGAGTCCGATGGCTAGATCGTTGGTAATATGCATCGTGCCAATAGGGATTACATCGCAAAAAATAACATCGCCTTCTTCGTAAACTGAGTAGGATGTTGTGCTGGCGCCGATATCAATAAGAATAACGCCGATATCCATTTGTCTGCGGGAAAGAAGGAACTGTGAGGTGGCTAACGGTGAGAAGACAAGACTGGAGATTCCAATTCCAGCTTGATCAATTGCTCGGGTGAGGCTTTTTACCGCATTTGTTGATGACGAGATAATTTGAGCAATAACTTCAAGGCGCGTGCCGGTCATACCGACTGGATCCTTCGATTCTTCGTGGCCATCTATTACAAAATTGCGAGGTATGACATGTAGAATTTCACGATTGGGGCGATTTGGTATTGCTTTTGCTGCTTCAACTACTCGCAAAACGTCTTGTTCCGTAATTTCACCATCGGGTCGGGATACTGCGATGATGCCCTTGCTCTCTGTGGATTCAATGTGAGGGCCGGTTATACCAACGATTGCATCTTGTACAGAAATACCAGCCATTCGTTCTGCTTCGACGAGTGAAGCAGTGATGGCTGAAACGGTCTCTTCGATATCAACAATAACTCCTTTGCGGATTCCCTGGTTAGTACTTTGTCCAATTCCGATGATATCGGTGGTACCCTCTTCAAATTTGCCGATGCAGGCAACAATTTTTGTTGTGCCGATATCGATGCCGATTGAAACGTTGTTTCGCATCCCTGCCCTCCGGGCGGTTACTAAACCGCAGAACGATAAACAAAACAAGATTAATTAAGTGGAACGGATCCTTTGCATCCAGTTTATCCTAAAATACTACTACGATGCAACACCTAAATGAAGATAGCTTTAAAATGTGGCAAAAAGATCAACATTGCCACAACTGTAGCAATAATGGCACTAATCAAGACTGCTCCCGCCATAGCGTCTTTGACGGATCGGATCAGATGGTGGTTTTCCGGATGACATACATCAAAAACCTTTTCGATAGCTGTATTGATAATTTCGATGGCAAAAACCAGGACCACTGCCATAAAAAGTACGGCAGCTTCGAGTCTTGAGACATCAAATACATAGGCGGCGGCCCCGACAAGAACAGTTATTACTGCATGGACTCGGGCGTTTTGTTCGGAAACAAGCAAGAAGATTACGCCGCGGAAGGCATAGTGAAAGCTTTTTCTCAATTTATTGAAATTAAATTGTTGGTAACTCATGATTACATTTCACAATTAATTATATTTGCCTTCTCGTTCCATAGCGATTCATTTGTCTCATGATCGTAGCCAAGAAGATGTAATAGCCCGTGTTTGATTACATCTGCTGGCGATTCTCGCTTTTCGCGCACGACGGCTGGACAAACAACCAAGCTGCCCAGCAAGCAAAGCTGTTCCCCGGGTATGCGGATTTGCGGAAAGGACAGTATATCAGTTGGATAATCTTTATTTCGGAATTGTCGATTTAGCCGTTGGATGGTTGGTCTGGTGGCGAAGATGATTTCAACTATACAGTTTGTGTCCGTGTTGAGTTTGCCCAGTGAATTTTCGACTAGATTTGTTAAATCTGTCCTTGACATGTGCCAGGAAGAAGGAATGTTGTTTGTGATATTAACGTTTGCCATTCTTTTTATACTGAATTCTTTGATGATGGATCGATATAAGGGAGTTCGTCAGTGACTCGGTGATTGTGGCAATTTCTTTATCAGTGAAATGAGCGTTTTTAAGCTGATTGTCAGAGGTTCTTTCTTTTACGGTCTTTTCAACAAGTGCTTTGATGTTGTTGTCGGACAGGTCGGGGAGCGCTCGCGCGGCAGCTTCAACGCTGTCGGATAGCATTAGAATTGCAGCTTCTTTACTAAGGGGCTTTGGGCCTGGGTAGCGGAAGTCGGTATGCTTAACTTTAATTCCCTGCTCCTTTGCTTTTTCGTAGAAGTATACAACTTTGGTGGTGCCGTGGTGTTGAGCAATAAGATCGATGACGCCTTCTGGAATTCCGTGTTTTTGGGCAATCGCGACCCCTTCTTTTACGTGAGAAATAATAGCTTGCACATTTTCCTGTATGGCGGCTGGATCGTCGAGCGGTATTTCGAGTGAGGATTGATTTTCGACGTAGAAACGTGGATTAGCTAGCTTGCCTATGTCGTGATAATAGGCAGCAGTTCTAACTAGAAGTGAATCTGCATTGATGCTTTTTGCTGCTTTTTGAGCAAGATTGGAGACATTCATTGAGTGATGATAAGTTCCTGGTGCTTCTGTGGAGAGTTTAACTAACAAGGGGTTTGAAAGGCTTTCGAACCGGTGCATGCGTCTTGAGATGAAGACAGCCTCGGTAAGCACAGGATTTAACACCAGCATGCCAGTGGTGGCGATGGCTGACAATAAAACAGAAGAAAGAAAAAAGATAGCCATCGTGAGTGAAATCGATGGGTCAATCATAACGATCAGATAATGGGTGATGAGAAAAAACGCGAATGATAAAAGGACAACAATAAGTGCGATCAAATAGGAGTATTTAGATATTGTCTTTTTCATTTTTTGTTTTTTAGCAGATCTTGCACAATGCGTGAAACGGTGGCGCCATCGGCTTGGCCTTTAACTTTAGACATAACTGCGCCAATAACTCTTCCCGTTTGCGCCGCACTTACTTCACCCAGGTCGCGGATAGTATTTTGCGCTATTTCGGTAATCTCAGTATCACTTAGTTCTCTGGGGAGATAAGTTTTAAGAATAATAATTTCTTTCTCTTCTTTTTCTGCTAACTCTGTTCGATTGCCTTTTCTGTACTCTTCGGCTGATTCAGACCTTTGTTTGACTTCTCGGCGAATTGTTTGAATAACTTCATCTTCGCTAAGTTCTCGTTTTTTTTCGATAGCTGAATTTTTTAGTGCGCTTTTAAGAAGACGAAGAGTTGAAATTTTACTATCGTCTTTTGCCTTGTAAGCACTAATGAAGTCCTGTTCTATTTGAGACTGTAGGCTCATAAGAATAAACTACTCGCTTAAAAATATTAGTACCCTCGTTTGAGTTGGCGGATCGCACTCTTTCGAATGGCAGAACGTCTGCGTTGCACGCGGTTTGGCTGTCGTTCAAAAAAGCGTTTGCCTTTAGCAACCGTTAAAATTCCGCTTTGCTGAACCTCGCGGTTAAAGCGGCGCAGCATAACATCGAAGCGCTCTTCGCCTTTTCGTTTAACTTCTATCAATTAACTCACCACCTTCCGGCAATAGTCTAATGCTAAAAATAAGATACACTTTGTGCGTCTGTCTAGGATTATAACGAATAATTATGACTTTGGCAAGTGCAAGTTAAGTTTTATTGTATAGTGCGTTGGTTGTCCTATGAAATGTGCGTCCAGGCAATATTTAAGCTATTCTGCCAAGGACTTGTCCGCCGATAATATGCATGTGCAAATGGAAAACTGTTTGACCCGCATCTTTACCAACATTGATAACCAGCCGATAATTATTATCGAGCCCAATTTCTTGCGCGATAGAATTTGCCCTCAGAACCATCTGGCCAATTAAGTCAGAGTCATTATCTGTAAGATTGGCTGCCGAAGGAATATGCCGTTTGGTAATTATTAGAATATGAACTGGTGCTTGGGGATTAATATCATGGAAAGCGATAAAGCTTTCGTCTTCGTAGACGATGTTTGCAGCAACCTTTTTTTGGGCTATTTGGCAGAATATGCAAGATTCGTTCATATAACACCTTTAATACTACTGATTCGTCATGCGTAATTATATCAATTATTTCCTTTCTTGCAATTGCAAATATAGATATGTCGATGGTAAGGATATTGATCTTGGTGATTGCTTTGCTAGAATTAGCCGGTGATTTGCTGTGGGTATTGACAAATATACTGAAATGTGATAGAATATATCATCGTTGACAGTAAGAGTATTAATTAAAAGGAAAATCTAGTGGAAGGTCATCCGATCGAAACTGTCCGACCGACAACTAGATTACATATATGACATTGCTCTGGTGGAGGGCAAGTAATCACAGAAACACCAAGAGTAAACTGATACGGAAAATTAATCGTATCACATCGAACCTTAAAAAATTTGCTTCAGTTACTGCTTTGGGCATCGTTCTGCCAACCAGTCTTACGCCAATATTGGCCGGTGGATTGATTGGAAATGAAGCCAACAGTAACTTGAATCAAAGTAATTACGAGATCAAGTTCAATTCCGACTCACCTTTAGCTTTAAATGATTCCTGGGATGTTTCCGAGATTGTTCCTGGCGAGTCTGTTGCTGAGCGTGAGGCTCGAGAACAAAGAGAGAAAGCTGAAGCTCTTGCAAAAGAGCAAGCTGCTAAAAAACGAATTGCGGCTGAACGTGCCACAATCGTGAGAGAGAGGAGAGTTTCGAGTGCCCCTACAAACCTTGATGAGTTATATCTTCGTGCTGAGGCTGCCTATGGCGTTGATGCTAGATTGCTTCGCGCAATCCATTACGTCGAAACTGGTCAGTCTGGCTCAACGAGCCGATCGTCTTATGCCGGTGCCGTTGGCCCGATGCAGTTTATGCCTTCAACCTGGCGAAGATATGGCGTTGATGGTAATAATGATGGTGTTGCTGATATTACCAACGTGGAGGATGCTGTATTTGCTGCCGCTAACTATCTTAGGGCTAGTGGTTATCCAAATGTCCAGAAAGCTCTGTGGAGCTACAATCCTTCGCACCGCTACTACAGTAAGGTTATGAATGTTGCATACTCGTTCGGTTTTGAAGGGTAAATAACCTAAATAAAAACAAAGAACCGTCCATTCGTGGGCGGTTCTTTGTTTGGGGTAGTAACTTGTTTTAGAGTTGTAGGAAGCCTTTATTATTTGATGTGTCCCAGGTGGCAAAAGTTGCGTTGGCTCCAGCTTTTTCCTCAATTTCGAGGAGACGGTTATATTTGGCGGTTCGCTCGGCTCGACAAGGGGCGCCAGATTTGATGGCTCCACATCCACAGGCTACGGCAAGGTCGGCTATAAAGTCATCCTCTGTTTCTCCGGAGCGATGAGAGACAATGGCTTTAAAGCCGGCTTCTTCGGCAATTTTTATTGTTTCAAAGGTTTCGGTTAGAGTGCCGATCTGATTGGGTTTGATTAGAATGCCGGTCGTAGCATGGTACTCAATACCTTTTTTGAGGAGGTTTTGATTGGTGGCATATAGGTCGTCGCCGATTAGCTCAACTTTGTCGCCGATGCGCTGAGTCAGGTCGCGCCAGCCATCCCAATCATGCTCATCAAGCGCGTCTTCAATGGATATGATGGGATACTTTTCTACCCAGGTCTCGTAAAAGTCAACCATTTTTTGCGTTGTCAGAGAGCGATTTTCACGATGGAGCTGGTAAATGTCTTCCGAAAAGAATCGGCTGGCAGCGGGATCGAGCGCAATAAAGACGTCCTCTCCAGCATGGTAATTGGCGTCACGGATAGCCATAAGAAGCAGTTCCATAGCTTGCTCATTCGAAAAGAGCGATGGCGCAAATCCGCCTTCGTCGCCCACGAGCGGTTGGTAGCTCCTTTCCTCAAGTATTTTACCGAGGGCATGATATATTTCAGCTCCGACCCGAATGGCTTCTTTAAAATTGGGAAACTTGATCGGTACAATCATAAATTCCTGAAAGTCTGTTGAGCCGATAGCGTGTTTACCGCCATTGAGAATGTTTAAGAATGGAATAGGGATGGTAATTTTATCCGTTGGTTTGCCGAGCAATTTGGCAATATATTGATAGAACGGAATATCCTGACTTTTTGCTGCTGCTTTGGCTGCGGCAAGAGAAACGGACAGTGTCGCGTTGGCGCCCAAGTGTGATTTATTTGGGGTGCCATCAAGCTGGATCATGGTGCGGTCAATTGCCTGAAGGTCTGTGACCTCCATTCCACCGATTTTTTCTTTAATAATCGTGTTGACGTTTTCAACGGCTTTAAGTACACCTTTTCCCTCGTAGCGGGACGGATCGCCGTCACGCAATTCCAGTGCTTCGTTCTCACCAGTGGAGGCACCGGAGGGAACAAATCCCTTGCCAAAAGTGCCATTATCAAGTTTAACTTCGCAGGCTACGGTTGGATTACCACGGGAATCGAGAATTTCTCTGGCTTTTATATCAATTATTTTTGGCATAAACCCCTCCTGAAGGTTTTAGAATTCTTATTTTGGTGAAATGTCTGCTGAGGTGATTATATCAGCATACGATAATACTACTCAACCTATATGGCCAGTGTTATTCGATAGTTATGCTATTGTTAGAATGAACAACACTAATCCAAAACTGGCCGCGATTGAACGTTATTTCTTCGCCTTTATCGTCATAGAAAATTTCTCGGTCGCCCTTATTGGACTTTTTCCATGTACCATTAATTGTTTTCCCGTCAAGGAAAATTTTTGCGGGTCCACTGCCAACTGTGGTCATCTCCCAGACAGCTTTGCCGTCACGGCTAACGATCTGTTTCCGATTTAAAGTCATTACGATGATATTTTTTGGTGAAAGCTGGTCTTTGGTGATTTGATCAATATGGGGTTTGCCGGCCATTAGGCGTTTATACGAATTGGTGTTTTTGTCGTATTGGAATTGAACGTTGTAGGTTGGTGAAGAGTAGTCAATGCTAATTAGTTGTGAATCAGGTAATGATAGCCGTTCTGTTTCTGTCGGTTCGTCTTTAAAGCGCAAGACATTGAAGTTGTTGGCTTTAGGATAACCATTATTTTCAGCTTGTTCGCGTAGCTTAATCGTCGAAGCATACATAGTGTGCTCGAGGCTAACGCCAGCTTTTCGTTCGCGCCAATAGGATGCCGGGTAAGCAAACTGATCAAGGTCGAGAACTTTGTCGGCTTTGATTTGGTCAAGTGCGTTAATATTTCCGCCAACATGGGCGTAATAGGCGTCATAACCAAGCGCCCAGTCAACATAATAAGTACGAGCAGATCGGACGGGGCCAACTTTTTCCGCTGAGTTTGTGCCGTAGAGGGCCATGAATCGGGTAATTCCGCCCTCGGCAATTGCTTCATAAACAATGCTGGCCTTGTCGAGGCCGGCCTGTGGACGCGCTTCGGTGTGATTCTCTATCATAACTGCTAGAGGATGGTTATTGGCGCTATCTAGTGAGGCCATAATGCCATCCAGGGGTGCTTGATAAAGTGATGGTTGGAGTTCTTTTGTTTGGTCTGGTGTAGAACTATCTGTGGTTTGTTGTGCAGTATTGTTGTTTGTCGGCTCATGTGTCAGGAAATATAAGCCTAAACCGAAAAGAGCAATAGTAATTATTCCGAGTGTGATCCAGAAGATCAATCGTTTCTTGGGGTTTGCAAAGAAGTCACGCACTTTTTGTCGCCATTTCTTTTTGGTTAGATCTGTCTTTGAGGTTGCGTTAAAGTTTTGTCTTTGATCTATTGTGGAATCTTTCATAGGTTCTCCCGACTACTTCACATTGCTAGTGCCAATCGGCAATAATGCCACGCCGACCCTGTTGGCGTTGAATAAAATCAAAACAGGCCAAAGCTGCCTTTGCGCCTTCGCTGGCGGAGATAACAATTTGTTTATACGGTGTTGGTGTCAGATCCCCGGCGGCAAAGATACCAGGTACCGAGGTTTCCTGTTGGCCGTTGACGATTATCTGATTTCTTTTATCAAGTTCGACGAGACCTTCAACGAGGGATCGGTCGACAATATAGCCGACCTCGATCATTACTCCACTAACTGACAGCTGCGTGCCGTCTTTTAAAACAAGACCATCGACGTGACTCTTTCCCGCTATTTCACTAACCTCAGCATTAAATATGGTTTTAATATTGGGAGATTCTTTGATTTTGTCGATCAGATATTGTTCACCAGTGAGTACGCTGCCTCGATGAATAAGGTAGACTGTATCAGATATTCTAGATGCCAACAGGGCGGCATCGATAGCTGAATTGCCGCCACCAACAACGGCAACGTCCTTGGCCTTGAAGAACGGTGCATCACAGGTAGCACAGTAAGTTACGCCATGGCCTTTTAATTTTGATTCTCCTGGAACATTAAGTTCTCTTGGCTTTTTACCGAATGCTAGGATAATACTCCTGGCTCTATATTCAGTGCGATCGGTTTTGACAATAAAGTGTTGTTCTTGGGGTGTAATCGAAGTGGCGCTATCAAGGATAATTTCAGCCCCAAATTTTTCTGCCTGGTGCCGGAATTTAAGGGCCAATTCTGCCCCAGAGATGTGTTCGAATCCTGGGTAATTCTCGATGTCATAGGTTTTGGTAATCTGGCCACCGATGTCGCCACTTATTACCAATACTTTCATGGCTCGTCGTGAGGCATATATTGCGGCGGTAAGTCCGGCTGGACCAGCACCAATTACAATCGTGTCGTACATAAATATTCTCCGAAGAAAGAGCTATGGTTTGATTAGATTTAAGCCAATTTTATTATCGTGTTCACGAACGATTGGTTGGCTTAACGGTGTGATTATGATTTCGCAGGTGGCGCCAACAATTCCCTGGTCAAGATGGCCGCCAATAGCTGAAAATGATTGATCGGCCAGGATTGCATGAATGTGGGTGACAACCTTGCCTTCGAGGAGGCCGACATTGCCAGTAAGGTTGGCGATTTCTCTAACACCCTTGAATTCCTGCCGGAAATACTGTTTCTCATTTAGATCATAGAGAGCAAGGGTGGCTTTTTCGACTGAGCCAAGACCGGAAATCCAGGCGCTACTAATTTTATGAGATGAGCAATACTCAATTATTGATGAGACAATCTCCGTGCCGCGGGGTAGAGTCAAAATATGGCTTAGCGGTGATATGGGTTCGTGTATCATAATTTGTTCCGTCTAGCTACAAAGCAAAGATAATTCTCGTGATAAAGAATTTTATCATAGTTAACAGGAAACTTCCAACATATTTCAATGCTGGCCATGTTCCCGGCAGCAAGATCAAAATAATTATCAAGATAATGCCCTTGGGGCTCTTAATGAATCGGTAGATTAGAAAGAGAAAGACGACAAGGAGGGATAAGGAAATCAGGGCCTGGTATCCAGGTGAGAACTTCATGATCAAGGTGTCGTATAGGTCAAAGGCCTTGTCGAGAAAGCTCATGTTTGATATTACTCCCGTCCAACTACTACAACAACATGATAGCTACCAGCAACGCTATCGGAGGATGTAACAATGGTGCTACGGTTACTAAGGGCTGCCGCTACTAAATTTGCTTCAGATTCCTTGCCAGTTTGGTGGTAGATGTATGTTTTAGTGTAGGAGAACCGACTGGCATTACTAACTACTCCGACTGTAAATCCTGCTTGAACGAGTTGGTTTTGAACCTTTTGTGCGGAGCCGGTGATGCCGTTGCCATTCAAGACTTTAATTTTAATACCTGATTTGTCCGGTGTTGTGTCTTGAGCCGGTTGGGTTGTTGGCACTGTTTGGTTCGTATTTGGTGTGGTGTTAACAGCTGCGTCATTGCCAGTATCTTTGCCAGAGGAGTAATCCTGGGTGATTACCTCTCCAGTGTAGAATTCGGCTGATGATTGGGGCGGCTGCTGTGTGGTCTGGCTATTGTCAGGTGAACTATTTCTTTTAGCTACAAGTGGATATTGGCTTGCGGCAATTATTATAAGGGCTAATGCAGCTATTGCCCAACCAATCCTTTTTTTACGCTTTGGTTTGTCAGCCGGTTGTTTGGAGTCACCATCATGTGATAGTGCGTGGCTAGTGGAGAAAAATTGGTCCTCGAGAGAACTTCTGGAGGTGTGTTCAGCATGGGAATGCTGTTGCTCGGTGGTTTGGTCTGTTGTCGGACTAGCGATATCAAAATGGTTCTCTGTCGGTGCAACAGAGTTGGGGTGGTTTGTGGATAATACGCTTGAGTAATCAATTTCAAAACTAGGATGAACCGATCTAGGCCGACGTGGCCTGATATCATCAGAGATGCCCATTTTCCCTCACTTATCCCGGAATACCTTCCAGTTAGCTTACCGTTTCATTATATCACCAGTTAGTGCCATTTTCTAATACTTTCGAAGTTCTGGTGCATTTTGAAATTCATTGTATGACCAGTCCAGCCATTACCAACAAAAAATACATCCTCATTTGATGCATTTAGAAGAGAAAGATAGCCAACGTCATTGATGTCTATTCCCATTAGTTGACAAGCCAACCAGTCAGCTGCCAAGGGATCTGAGGATGCGATAGCAAAGTGGGCTGGTACCATATCACCATTTATTGGGCCGTTGCCCTCCATTGCCTCGAAGGCATCGAGAACGGCTAGTTTCAAGGGAACGTGTTGATAGATCCGCTTGATATTCTCGTTAATGATAGCCGGGCCTTGATGAATCATGGTTTTGCTGTTGATGATTTTTTTAAAACGGGTTGTTAGACGGGTTGCCAAATCGGTTGGTGGTCGAAGCAAACCGCCGACCGAAACGTTATTTACGGCTCCCGTGTACACTACTGAATCATGGGTTTTTGGCGGGGACACGGAGATTAAATAATCAGCCTCGAGTAGTGTTTTTGAAAATTGCGCCTGCCACGGGCTTCCTCGGCGGTCCAA
>JAKJEK010000133.1 GCA_022705465.1 Patescibacteria group bacterium
TAGAATAATGGGTAGGCTTTGGCGAATTCCTCTAATACCGGAGCAGCAACCGCCACAGAGATTAAAACCGCCTGATACCTGGGCAAATCCAACATTAGCGAATAACTTACAAGAGAATTTGCCAGGGCGGGAAAGGGGGTGCTGATGACCGCGCCGGAAAAAACAAAGAATAATTTTTCCTCAAATTGTGGTTTGTGCAATGCCATGGCGTGATGGGATAATGAGTCAGCCAGTAAGATTACCAAACACAAAGAACACAGCACATAGATATTGTGCACAATTCAATTCGCTAGTACTATTTACTGAATATGCAAAACGATTATTTAGCCCTAAGGCGCTTGAGATGCCTTGCTGCTGCTTCTTTAATTGCCTGACGATTTTCCTTTAGTACATGGATAGCCGGCGGTAAAACAGAAATCAGTACTATCAACGCGATAATCGGTAAGAGATAGGTATCAATGTTGGGAATTACTTTCCCAAGGTAATAACCAGCCATAGTTAGAGAAACTGTCCAAAGGAAACCGCCAACAACGTTATACATCAGAAAGATAGAGTAGTTCATTTTACCAACACCAGCCACGATTGGAGCAAAAGTTCTGACTATTGTTATGAAGCGTGCGAGTACGATAGTGATAGCTCCATGCTTTTCGTAAAATGCTTCGGCTTTCTCCAGATTGCTCTTATGAAATAAAAGTGAGTCTTCCCGCCGAAAGATCCGGCGGCCAACTCTCCGGCCAAATGTATAGCCAACACTATCACCCAGCACTGCTGCTATGAACAAAACCACAATCAACAACCAAACGTTAAGATACCCCTGAGAGGCAAGAAAACCAGCTGTAAACAGCAGACTATCCCCGGGTAAGAACGCTCCGACTAATAGCCCGGATTCAGCAAAGACAATACTAAATAGACCCAAGTAACCGACGCTTTTTATCAGGGAAATCAGTCCTTCACCATGAAATATGTCAAGCATAATTTATCTAAGATGCCTAAGAATTATATAAGTTTCCACTGCCTATTGGCACAACTACTTACCATCATAAAACAAAATAAGGAAGAATGGAATACTCTACTTGACGTCCCCATTCTCCCGCCCAACAGTTTCTCTCAGTTCCCGAAATAAGCGAGCCAAATCACTTGGCGTGAAATGAGCATTGAGTCCGCTTGGATTCGGCAGAACCCATAGTGAAGCTTGTCCAATTTTTTCATTCTGCCTTCCAATGCGTGCATTTTTACGACCGAATGCCTGACGATAAGCACCGAGACCCAAAATAGCAACCCATCTCGGCCAATACTTAGCCACCTTCGCTTCCAGCACCCTCCTACCCTCAGTCAATTCTTCCTTGGTGATCTCACTGGCTTTTAATGTCGGGCGAGCGGCTAAATTCGTGATACCGTAACCATGTTTTAACAATTTATGTTCTTCCTCCGGGCTTAACAAACTCTCGGTAAAACCAGATTGGTGTAACGCCCGCCAAAAACGGTTGCCTGGTCTGGCAAAGTGATGGCCGACGGCGGCTGTATACAGTCCGGGGTTAATGCCGCAAAATAATACGCTAAGATTAGGAGCGATCACGTCAGGAACGGTTTTGTTGATTGCCTCTGCCAGCTCGATTTTAGTTGGCTTGGATATAGTCACGGGGAAGGATATGATTACTGTCCGATTACTGATAAGAGTAGATCGGTCGCACTGTTTCGAATCAGAAGCGACCGATCAATGATAGTTAGCCGACGCTACAGCACCCAGACGGCATTGTCAGCGTCAACCATCAGCCTGGGGCTTATAGGTAGCTCTAGCAGACGAACCACCTTGTTAACTGACCGTTCCAGGACGGTTAAGTCTCTGGTCCGATTGCCGGAGATCCCGGGCAGCTGCTGATACAGACAGCAGAGCTCAGCGATGGTTTCGTAGGTATTAATCGTGCCCGGATATACCGGATAGTGTTTCGCGATGCCGCTAAGCACAGTATCCAGACTGGGGACTGGGATACGGTGGCGAGCCGCCTGGGCAACATATCGAGCCAGTATCGGTAGTCCCGCTGGTGGCGCAAACTGGCTCCATCCGCCTGTCGCCTGTACTTCGTCGCAAACCTCACCGATGCGGTATAGCTCTTGCTGCAGCAACTGCGGCCAATGCAGTGCTAAGACGTCCCCCGTCCACACTTCAACCACTTGCCAGGCATTTCTCAGGTGGTCAATTTCGCCGCCGAGTGCTTTGATCTCGTCAGGACTGGCGGATGGCCTGTCGGCGACAACAATCCGGGTGGAAAGGGCAGGGTCAACTTGCTCGGCCAAACTTGCCCGACACAACAGGCGTACCAACGAGATCTGACGACTCAGAGTGCCTGGCCGCGCACCGATCATCAAGTGGTGTGATTGGGTCTTCTTGTCACTCATCATGTCGCTAATGAGTGGGTCTGGAACCTGCTCACACGTGATGACCCACCTGAGTCCAAGCGTTTCAATGTACGGTCTCGCTTCAGCCGCTATCGACTCCATGCAATTCCCCTCC
>JAKJEK010000134.1 GCA_022705465.1 Patescibacteria group bacterium
AAAAAGGAATTCAGCTTGCCTGGATTTCTTTTTGGTATGTGGGGACGAGAACCCCTGCGCGTAAGAGTAAGCTTTTATGTATCGCGAAACACCGGCGTTAGCCTAACTGGGCAGTCCAGGAAGACGAAGGAGAGAAGCGGGTTGGGGACCCGCTGGTGAGAATCCCCTTGGCGCTACCAAAAAGGAATTCAGCTTGTCTGGATTTCTTTTTGTTTTAGTAGCAAAGAAGGCAATAACACTAAGAGGATTTAGCAGCCGTTTCTGCTACAACTTTGGCAATCCTGGTGGCCACACTTAGGTCTAATGGAGAAGGAACGATGTTGTCAACCGTAGGATTTTGTACCTGATCTGCAAGAGAAATCGCTGCAGCGAGCAGCATTTCTCGGCTGATCTGCTTCGCGCGCGCATCGAGTGCCCCGCGGAAAATGCCAGGGAATGCCAGAACATTATTGATTTGGTTGGGATAGTCAGACCTACCAGTTGCAACCACACGAGCACCAGCCTGTTTCGCTAGATCCGGGTCAATTTCAGGAATAGGGTTGGCCATGGCAAAAACAATTGGGTCTTTTGCCATCGATTTAACCATTTCGGCAGAGAGAACATTTGGCGCAGACACGCCAATAAAAACATCAGCACCCCTAATTATCTGTCCAAGTTCACCGCAAATCGTGTTATTGGTAATTCTTTGTAGTTCAGACTTTGCCACATTTAGGTCTCTTCTCATGTCACAAAGAGAGCCGCGACTGTCAGCTATAACAATCTGCGTTTGGTTCCCTGAATAGGCAAGGATCATTTTGGCTATAGCTGTACCAGCTGCTCCGGCACCCAAAATCACGACCTTTACGCCCCCGAATTGTTTACCAGTGATTTTTAAAGCGTTAATTAATCCGGCTAGCACCACCACGGCTGTGCCGTGCTGGTCGTCATGCATAACCGGAATACCCATGTCCTGCAGACGTTCTTCGATTTCAAAACACCGCGGTGCAGAGATGTCTTCCAGATTAATGCCGCCAAATGAAGTCGCGATGTTGCGCACGATCTCAACTATTTCGTCAACTTCTTGAGTTTTGAGGCAGATCGGATATGCGTCAATGTTGGCAAATTTCGAGAAAAGTAGGCACTTGCCTTCCATAACCGGTAGGGCTGCCTCGGGCCCAATGTTTCCCAGACCCAGCACTGCTGATCCATCTGAAACCACAGCAACAGAATTGCGTTTTATCGTGTAGTTGTAAATTAGGTCGGCATTATCCCGGATCGACTCTGATACAGCCGCAATGCCAGGCGTATAGTAAGTGGAGAGGTCGTCTCTGTTCTCAACCTTAACATTAGGTGTGATCCTGAGTACGTTTCTCTGTTGGTGTGCCAGAAGCGATTTTTCTTTATAATTCATTGCCATCCTTTCGCCAATAACTTTCTAAGCTTAGCAAAACGTGCACAACAATAAAAGTTGGTTGTGGTTAAACATTTGAGCAAACAAAGTCAGGCAACGCGGCATAAATTCTATTCACTCGGTTGGCGCTGTATCTAAATTGTACAATGCGGTATAAAAAAGCCCCTCGTGATAACGAGAGGCGATGCTAGGCGTTCTTATTGGTTCTCCGGAGTTGTGCTTTGCCTCTTGATCTTGGCAAACAATCTCTCGAAGTCGTCGAACGTCATTTCAGGATGCTTGGCGGCTTCACGAATAAGGGCGCCGATTTCCCTCGGCGTTTCCGCCGATATCTTGGCGCTACGCCTGGGCTTTACTGCCGCCATGTTTTGCGTACCTGGCATGGATAGATAAACCCCCTTAGCGGTAATACGGCCTTGCTGTATTTGAGGATGCGTGGCGAGATAAGATGCTCTTTACCACGCAAAACAGAAGACATTATATACACTATCTTGTCGCGTGTCAATTACTGCTGTCTTGATTTGGTCCATCTAACTTCTATTTGTAATTATTCAAAGTTTAGATATAATTAGTACAGCAATTAAAGCGAGGCTAGCAGTGAAAGAGAGGGGATCGGCGCTCATAATTTCGATATTTCTAATCACCGCTATTGGTAGCGTCGCTTTCGGCATGGGACGATTGATGTTTTTGGAAGCCGTTATGGCTTCTTCTTATGAGAAAGGCATTATCGCCTATTATTCTGCTGAATCTGGCATGGAGGAGGCATTCTTACGATATCGATACTCAAATGAGTCAGAGGTTCCTTTTACCTCCTGGGCAAGTGGTTCCAACTATGTGGCTCGCAGTTACCTTGACCAGAAGATGGTTCAGAATGACATTACAATTAATAACCCCATAAGCCAGTCAGCAGCATACCCCCAAGAGCAGGTATACGACCTCAGGATGAGTGCCAGGGCAACATCGGAAACAGTTGATTCTCGGGCAATCTCTGATAATAATTACGGCAACGGCTATGGTTCTGACTTTGTAATAAACCGCGATGAGTCAAAGAAATTTGTGGTAGACCTGGCATCATCCGTTACCAACGACGTGACCGTCCAGTTTAAACCTGGAAATACC
>JAKJEK010000135.1 GCA_022705465.1 Patescibacteria group bacterium
TGTTTTCATGCCGGTCTTTGCGGGAACCTAACTCCGTCATTGAGTCATTCAAATGCAACCCGACAAGCCGATCAAGCCCGATCTCTTGATCGAATACCGCTAAAGTCTCTTCAAGACCGTCGGTAGTATGAATGGGATAGCCTGATTCGAAAGCATGCGCGGTATCAACCAAGACCTTAACCCGATTGGAATCAACCCGGCGAATAATCTCACCGATCTCCTTAAAGGTGTCACCAATAACAGCACCAGCACCGGCTGAATTTTCAATTATAAAAAATGGACCTTCTGGAGATTCTCGTAAAACTCTATTGATAGCGTCCACGATTCGGTCCAGAATCTCGTCAAACTGTTCATTCTTAGCCGAACCAAGGTGCGTATTAACACCGAATGCATTGAGTGCGCTTGCTTTTTTCATTTCATCAATCAATGACAATTGTGAGGCCTCATAGTAGTATGAGTTTGGCGAAGCCAGGTTGATCAGGTAAATGCTGTGGGTAATAACCGGACTAATGCCGGCCTGGCTGTTTAATTCATTAAACTTGTCAATATTATCTTGAGGGATCGCCACGGGATTCCAACGCTGGGGGGCATTTACAAAAATCTGCATCGCCTCGCAGCCGAACTCCTGTGCTCTGGTGACCGATTCCCAGAAGGGAGACTTTGTTGAAACATGAGCGCCAAATTTCATCTATCACCTTTCCGACTTAGAATAAATTGAGAAACTCAACCCTCAACGATGCCAGATCAAGTATAGCACAATGCCCTTGGTTTGCAGCACCAAGCTTGATAATCTTAGTTTGGCCCAGATGGGCGACACCATATTGGGAATGGATGTGCCCGCAAATATGGAGCAGGGGAGAATTTGTGATATTTCTTGGCCGATAACCGACAATGTCTGGCAGGGGAGTGGTTGTGTTGCTGTCGGCAGGGGATAGGCCGCTATCAATTTTTGCATATTGGAAATTGCCTCTCGGTGGATAGTGAGACAGGAAGACTGAACCGGCAATTTTATTACGAAGAGTTGCAGAACTATCGGTGCGGTCAAGATCCCAGAGTAGAGGCGACCCCCCCACTCCCACAAACCGCCTCCCATTAATTATCACCTCGTCTAATTCATCTAGCGGCAGATATTCTCTGCGCATTCTCTCATATCCTTCGCCAAAGTCGTTATTGCCCGACACCCATAAAAAAGATTGGCCAATACGACCAATGAATTCGATAAAGTGATCAGCAAAGACCGCCGGATCTCCATCACAGAGCAGGTCCCCAGTAAAGATAACACCAGAAAAGTTTTCTTGAGATTTTTGCAGAAACTGCTCAATTGAATCGAGCGCTTTACCCGAAGCATGAATATCGGAAAGCAAAATTATCTTAGCCATACTGTCCCAACTACTTTCTCTCTATTTGGCCAGCGAGCTCCAGGTATCCATCATACAAAGTAATATTTGTTAATTTTAACTGATTTTCTCCCTCTACCATATTACCAACGAGAATGGATAACTGTGGATCCAGCTTTTGACGGACTTGCTTCGGAGCAGATACGCCAGCAACCTTAATTTCAACGATTTCGAACAGGATGCGATCAGGCTCCAGCCGTGGCGCCAGCACCGCCTCAACATTCATAGATAGCCAACCTTCTTTTGTTTTACCGGTTAATGTTATGCCTTGGCTATAGATATGCAGTGCAGCATTTTTTAGCGGAAACACCGGATCTTCAAGACCGGCAGCTCTAGAGAGCTCCTTGTCATCAACACGAATGATGGTGTGGCCGTTCTCGTCAACCGCAATCTCCCCACCGGCTGTCTGATGATTAATTTCCGTACTAATAGTTTTTAGTTTATTGATCACTTCAGGGTTGTTTAATAAATCCTGACCCAACAAATGTTGGCTCGAATTAAACGAGAAATACTTGGCAGTCACAGCTGATATCTTTGCCCGATAAACAAACAACAGCGAAACTAGTAGCACAAGTATCGCAACCAGTACTACTAAAACCATCCACAGGGTACAAAAAGAGCCTTTGATTCTTTCGCTGTCAAGATCAGCATACAGCTCGTTTTGCTGCTTGGTAATTTTTTCTTGATCTGTGTTGGACATCCGCTTGTCCTTTCGTAACCACTATGAAACCTCGGCCTCACCAAGACTACCGGAGGACTTGCCATTTATTCTTCGCCTAAACGCCCACCCCATCTCCTCGATGCCAAGTATAAAGCTAAAACCAAGATATGTTAGCGCCCCGATAATACAAGATATGGATATCTGACTCAAGGTACCAATCAGACTAGTAGTCGAGAAATACGTCGAGGTTATTTCGACTGATAGCCAAACAAATAGACCCATCAGTATAGAAGTTAAAACAATTTTCCCCATGGAAACGAACAGGGCAGTAGCACAAATATCAGCATATTTCCTTTGCAGGAACAGGTATAGGATGTACAGATGAATATAGCTGCCAACCGAAAAAGCCAATGCGAGACCTGCCACGGAGTAATTCTCA
>JAKJEK010000136.1 GCA_022705465.1 Patescibacteria group bacterium
TGCCGACAAACAACACAATTTTACCTGCGGCTGCCAAATCTTTCACGTGTTTAACCGCACGGTCAAGTTCCTTTACTGTTTCTTCCAGATTGATAACATGTACCCCAGACTTGGAAGTAAAAATGTATTTTCCCATACCTGGGTGCCATCGTGAAGTACGATGACCAAAATGAACTCCAGCTTGGAGCATTTCTCGCAATGATGGTAATTGCGCCATATGAAACCCTTTCCGCAACAACGTCATAATACCTGACCAACAGGCATTTTTGATGACGCGTAACTAATAAAATTCTTTTTTTATCCTCCGCCCAACCGGTCCCGGATAGCCGGGAAAGAATTTGAGATGGGCGTGTGTATTTCCCCTTATACTCACACAACAATAAAACTGTACCAGATACTTTACATAAATTCAAGACTGTGCTACCATAAGGATCGTGATTAACTCGTATTTGGTCACTTTTGTTTACATTAAGTCGAAAGATAAGGACAGTACTATCATGAAGCCAGGCATTCATCCAGCATACAACGACAAAGTTACGGTCACCTGCGCCTGCGGCGCCACCTATCTTGTTGGTTCAACAGAGAAGGAAATCAGAGTTGAAATCTGTTCAGCCTGCCATCCTTTCTATACCGGCAAACAAAAACTGGTCGACACCGCTGGTCGCGTCGATAAGTTTAGAGCTCGCGTCGCCGCTGGTGCGCAAGCGCAAGCCACCAAACAGAAACAGGCCGAAACTAAAAAAGCTGCAGCAGACAAAAAGTCGGAAAAAGCTGAACAATAAGCTCTACTTACGCTATAATAAAACCGGCAAGGCACCCCATATCGCCAGCCGGTTTTTACATATTTATTAAATTGGCTATTTCCCATGAACGAAAAACTACAAAAAATATTGGACCGGTACAAATCGCTAGAAAAACAACTCCACAATCCGGAACTTCTAAGTGATCAGGAAAAGTTTGTTAGTGCTGCCAAAGAAAGATCTGAACTGAGCGATCTAGCAACCAAGATTGAAAGGTATTTCAACATAGAACGCAATTTGTCTGAAAACCAGGAAATCATCGAGCAAAGCGACGATGAAGAACTCAAGGAGATCGCTCGGACCGAATCAGATGACCTGCGTCAAGAAATTGACTCCTTGCGAAAAGACCTGGAAATCGCACTCCTACCCACTGATCCCAACGACAATAAAGACGTTATTATAGAAATCCGGCCAGCTGCCGGAGGAGATGAGTCAGAACTCTTCTCAGCCGAAATATTTCGTATGTATTCGCGCTACGCTGAACGCCAGACTTGGCGCATTGAAGTTTTAGACTCTCAGCCGTCACCAATTGGAGGACTTAAAACCATCACTTTTCAGGTCAATGGCGATCGGGTTTACTCAAAACTAAAATACGAAAGTGGTGTCCACCGCGTCCAGCGCGTGCCAGAAACCGAAAAAGCAGGTCGCATCCATACCTCAACGATTACCGTAGCTGTGCTGCCGGAAGCTGACGAAGCTGACATCGAAATTAAACCCGAAGATATTCGTGTTGATGTCTTTCGTTCCTCTGGCCCCGGTGGACAATCCGTTAACACTACAGACTCAGCAGTTCGTATTACCCACCTTCCAACAGGCCTAGTCGTCAGCTGCCAGGACGAAAAAAGCCAGTTAAAAAACCGGGCGAAGGCATTAAACATTTTGCGTTCCAGGCTACTTGCTGCCGAAGAAGAGCGTCTTGCCAAAGAACGCGGTGATGCCCGACGCTCTCAAATCGGCTCCGGCGACCGCTCCGAAAAAATCCGAACCTACAACTTCCCCCAAGACCGTCTAACCGATCACCGAATCAATCAGTCCTGGCACTCTCTCCCCCGGCTTATGGACGGCGATATTGAGCCGATTATCACCGCCTTAATCAGTGAAGACCAAGCCAGGAAGCTTGCCGCCCAAGAAACAAGCATCTAACCCTTATGACATTGTTAAGTATCAACAAAGCCCTCGCACGTGCCACCATCGAACTCAAATCATGTGGTTACGATTCAGCCAGTCTTGATAGTCGGCTGCTACTGGAAAAAGCCCTTGATCAAGATAGTGTCTTCATTCTCGCTAATCCAAACACACCTCTCACTAATTTGGAGTATAGCCGCTTCAGACGTTACCTCCGTCGCCGCAAAAAGGGCGAACCCATCGCTTACATCCTGGGCTACAAAGAGTTTTTTGGTTTAAACTTTCGTGTCAATAAACATGTGCTTGTTCCAAGACCTGAAACTGAATGGCTGGTTGAGCACAGCTTACAATACTTATTATCGCAAACGCCCTCGGCAGCCAGACCAATGTTGAGAGTCATGGATATGGGAACCGGCTCTGGATGCATTGTTGTCGCCCTCGCGAAAGAAGTTCAAAAAATCAAAGTTCCGCCGGTCAGATTTTACGCGACCGATATTTCATCCAAATCCCTCCGAATCGCCAAGCAAAACGCTAATCTACACCACATCAACCATACCAT
>JAKJEK010000137.1 GCA_022705465.1 Patescibacteria group bacterium
AATGTGTTGGGTTTAAGCCTGGGTATTGTTTGCTGCATACTCATTGCCCTATTCGTAAAAGATGAGTGGACGTTTGATACCTTCCACAGCAAGGCCGATCGCATCTACCGTGTATATGTGCGCGAAGATTATGGTGAAAATCAGCAGTTCTTCAATACAGTAACCCCATTACCAATGGGGCCAGCCTTGGTCGATAACCTGCCGGAGGTAGAAAGTTATCTGCGCCTCGTAAAAATGGGTACACAGGTAAAGGTGGGCGACAACCAATTCAGCGAAACTCTTACGATGGCTGAAAGGAATCTTTTTTCCATGTTTGATTTTGAATTGCTCGAAGGTGATCGCGAACGCGTTTTGAGTAGCAAGAATAATGTGGTGATCAGTGATTGGCTGGCAAAGAAATATTTTGGAGATGCCGATCCGATCAATAAAGTAATTTCAATTCAGATAGGGGAAGAATTCGAGGACTTTACTGTGACGGGTGTTTCTAAAATTCCCACTAATTCCAGTATTCAGTTTTATCTTCTGGTGCCTGATCATAACCTGAACAAGATTTACAATGAACAGGTATTAACCTCAGGCTGGTTCAATGTTAATCCCGAAACCTATGTGATGCTTCGCGAAGGAGTAAAAGCACCGGAAGTTGAAAGCAAGTTTCCCGCATTGTTCAGAACATTAGTAGGCGAGGAAGATTATAAGGCAAGCAAATATGGTCCTGGTTTGCAGCCACTAACTTCCATTCATCTGGATAACAGTTATCCAGTGGGCATTGCGCCTGTCAGCGATCCAAAGTACAGCTATATTCTGGCAGCTATTGCATTGCTGATTCTTTTTGTGGCTTGCATTAATTTTGTTACGCTTTCCATTGGTCGATCGATGAAGCGTGCCCGCGAAGTTGGAATTCGTAAGGTGGTAGGTGCCGAACGAAAACAATTGATCTTTCAATTTATTGGTGAGGCTTTACTAGTTACATTGATTGCTTTGTCAATTGGAGTTCTGCTTGCTGTACTTGGCCTCCCTGTATTTAACAATCTTGCCGGAAAACAGTTGGTGTTCTTGTGGAATGGGTTCTTTGTACTATTAGTTATTTCGTTGATTTCAATTATCGGAATTATGGCGGGCAGCTATCCGGCATTTGTACTATCAGCTTTTAAACCAATATTAATTTTAAAGGGCTCCCTTCAGACAGGAGATACCAGGCAAACTATGCGCAAGGTATTGGTAGGAGTGCAACTGGTACTTTCCATCATTCTTGTTTCAAGTACCTTGATCATGCAACAACAATTAAGCTATCTACAGAATAAAAACCTGGGATTTAATAAAGAACAATTGGCCGTGATTCAACTCAATGTGCCACGGACAGGTCGCCTTACAGACCGTATTAAGAAAGGCTTTGAGCAGGCCGAACAGTTTAAAATTGAATTGAGCAAAATATCAGGTATTGCTACCCTATGTGCTACTTCGCACGACTTTGGCAATGGAGCCTGGACAGGAGTTGGATATACGGATGATCAGGGTGTTTATCGCAATTTCAATCTGAATATTGTAGATGATGATTATATCCCGGTTTTGAAAATGGAGATGAAGTGGGGTCGCAATTTCTCAGACGAAAATCCTTCGGACGCGAGGAGATCGGTTTTGGTGAATGAAGCATTTGCCAAAGAATACGGTTGGACAGATCCTGCAGGTAAGCGTATACCTGGAAAAAACTTTGCAGATCATGAGGTCATCGGAATTGTAAAGGACTTTAATTACGCATCGCTTTATACAGCTGTACAGCCCCTGGTGATTGTTCAGGATCCATCCATCATTTTGAGCGGTGTGGAGAATATCAGTATTGATAATTCGCCCGTACCAAAACTCCTTGTTCGGTTGCGTGCTGATAATATGGCGACCACCATTGAAGAAATAAAAACTACATGGGATCGATTAACGGGAGGGGAGGAGTTTGCTTTCAATTTTGTTGATCAGACGTTAAATGCAGTTTATGCCAGCGATCAGAACCTTGGTAAAATAGTAAGTATTGCCACCTTGTTGGCGATGGCGATTGGAAGTTTAGGACTTTATGCACTTGCATCTCTGGCTATGCAAAATCGCACCAAGGAAATCTCAATCCGCAAAGTGATGGGGGCAACTGAGCAGTCTCTGCTTGTATTATTATCCAAAGACTATGTGCTGCTGATTGGTATTTCGCTGTTGTTGTCGGTACCTATTACATGGTATATGATGAGAACCTGGCTGCAGTCCTTCCAGTATCGCATCGATGTAAGTTGGCAAGTATTTGCTATGGCCGGAGGCTTGTCGTTGATTGTGGCATTAGTCACTATTAGTTATCAGGCGATAAAAACAGCCTGGACTCGGCCGGCAGAGACCTTGAAATACGAATAGACAAACAAATTTTTTAATTTCTTTAGCAAAAGTGTAACAAATCATGGTCTTTACGAGTATATTAGTTTTACAAAACATATAGAAATAG
>JAKJEK010000138.1 GCA_022705465.1 Patescibacteria group bacterium
CTCTTTCTACATACTCCCGAACCAATCCTTCATTATACTTGGCAATTTCCGTTTCCACCTCTTTCCGTCCACCTGGCGGTGTATTAATTTGCGAAATGTCACGTATCCCCGATAGCGACATAAAGAGTGTTCTGGGAATCGGCGTTGCTGAAAGCGTTAGTACATTCACCTCTTCGCGAATTTTCTTTAGTTTCTCTTTTTGCTTCACACCGAAGCGCTGTTCCTCATCAATGATATACAAACCAAGATTTTTAAACTGAATATCTTCCCCGAGCAAGCGGTGTGTACCAATTAGAATATCTACCTGCCCTAATCTTGTTGCCTCAGTGATTCGCCGCTGCTCCTTACTCTCAACAAATCGACTCATGTGCTCAATTACCACGGGCAGCTTTTCAAATCTTTTTTTGAATGTTACATAGTGTTGCTCAACCAATATTGTCGTTGGCACCAACATCACAACCTGAGTTCCATTAGCTACCGCCTGTGCTGCCGCCCGTATTGCTACTTCTGTTTTGCCAAAACCCACATCTCCTGAGATCAGTCTGTCCATTGGAATATCACGCACCAGGTCAGAAAAGACATCTGCGATTGCTTTCGCCTGATCCGGTGTGTCCTCATATGGAAAAGTACTAACTACTGCCTCATTCCAGTAATCGTCGATTTGCCAAGGTGAACGTTTAGACACCGACCGTACCGCATATAGTTCAAGCAGTTCTTTAGCCAAATGCAAAGCATTCTCATAAGTTTTCTTGTAAGTTTTTTGCCAGGTCGTACTACCCAGTTTACTCAACCTTGGCTTTTTTCGTCCAATTCCAACATACGGTGATAGTTTTTCAACCATCGTATCTGGAACATATAGTATGTCGCCGTTCAAATACTCTAAATAGTAATAAACCCTATCTTCGCCGCCAACTTCTTTTTTCCCAATTGTTCGAAACAACCCCACCCCGTAATCCTCGTGAACAATATAGTCGTTAGGTTTGACCCGCGTCCCGTCGGGCAAAATTAAATGATTCGCTGCAATCTCAACCTCGTTTAGTTTCTCAATCTTTTGCCCCGTAACCGGATCGTAGGTAAATATAACCTCCAACTCCGGACCAAAAAAATCCAACCGAATCGGATTGCTTGCCATCGCCGGATACACCGACACCACACCGCCAGCCACCATGAAATACCCCGGTTCCGCCACCTCATCGGAGTGCTCATAACCAAAACTTACCAACCTTTTGATTAGATTGGATAAGTCTATCTTATTACCAATTTTCAACTGCAGTGATGCCATTTAGCCCCAAATCACAAGAAAAGTGCCCAGCCGTACCGGAGCACTTTTCTTTTTTACGTTCAATTAGGTTCTATTCTTCGACTTCGACGCCCATGCTTCTGGCTGTTCCGGCAATAACCTTAACAGCTGCATCAAGATCGGTAGCATTCAAGTCTGGCAACTTGGTCTCAGCAATCTTTGCAACCTGCTCCTTGGTTAACTTGCCAACCTTTTTCTTCTTTGAGTTATCTGAACCCTTCTCTGTTCCCAAAGCCTGCTTGATCAATACTGCAGCCGGAGGAGTTTTCAGAATAAAGGTGTAGGTTCGGTCCTCATATACAGTAATTTCAACTGGAATAATGGTTTTGCCCTTTTCACGTGTCATCTCGTTAAACTTCTGGCAAAATTCCATAATGTTTAAACCATGCTGACCCAAGGCTGGACCAACTGGCGACGCTGGAGTTGCTGCGCCAGCAGCAATCTGTAGTTTAATAATTGTTTTGATTGGTTTGGCCATATCGTACCCTTATCTCTGTTTTACTTCTAATCTTATATCTTTTTGACTTGTAGAAAATCAAGGCTAACCGGTGTCTCTCGACCAAACATGCTTACCAACACCTTAACCTTACCTTTTTCCTGATCTGTTTCTTCGACTTTACCTTCAAATCCCTTTAGTGCTCCATCGGTAATCTTTACTAAGTCGCCTTCACGAATATCAATCTTGAATTTCGGCTCTTCCACGCCCATGCGCTTCTTAATACGGTCAATCTCCTCTTTCGACATCGGGGTTGGCCGAACACCAAAACCGATAAAACCAGTTACATTTGGAGTATTTCGTACAACATACCAAGAGTCATCAGTCACGATCATGTCGACCAGAACGTAGCCCGGGAAAATTCTTTTTTCTACTATCTTCCTCTTACCGTTCTTAATCTCTATCTGCTTCTCTTTCGGCACGATCACGTTAAAAATCTTATCCTGCATGCCCATTGACTCAATACGCTGTTTAAGCGATTGGCCAACCTGATCTTCATAACCAGAATAAGTGTGAATTACATACCAGTTGCGCTCACCTGATTGCTTGAGCGTTAGAAACTTCTTTCCGGACTGCTCCTCCTGCTCAGGCATATTCTCTTTTTGGTTTTTTTCTTCTTTTGAGGACATGCTTAACTTCCCCTTTCGACTAAATACTGAACAAGTAACG
>JAKJEK010000139.1 GCA_022705465.1 Patescibacteria group bacterium
TTAAGAACTGATAATAGGCGACGAATATCTTCAAAGTGAAGACCTGTGGTTGGTTCGTCTAAAATATACAGCGTCTTGCCGGTGCTCCGATGCGCTAATTCGGTGGCAAGCTTAATGCGCTGCGCTTCACCACCAGATAATGTTGTGGCAGGTTGACCAAGCTTAATGTAGCCCAGGCCAACATCGCTCAATACAGATAGCTTCTGGCTAATTGAGGGAATATTTGTAAAGAACTCGCTCGCTTCCTCAACTGTCATATCGAGCACATCGGCAATATTTTTACCTTTATATCTAATCTCCAACGCCTCTTTGTTGTATCGTTTGCCCTTACACTCCTCACAAGTGATGTACACGTCGGGCAAAAAATGCATTTCGATTTTCAACACACCTTCGCCTCGACACTTCTCGCAACGGCCTCCCTTAACGTTGAACGAAAAACGGCCTGCACGATAACCACGCATCTTTGCTTCAGGTGTTAAGGCAAATAGCTCACGAATGAGCGTAAATACTCCGGTGTAGGTTGCCGTATTAGATCGCGGTGACTTACCAATAGCTGACTGATCAATATCAATGATTTTGTCTAGGTTTTTCGTGCCCTTAATTTCTTTGTGGGCACCCGGATCGGCTTTCGCACGATGAAACTGCTGTGAAAGGGCTTTGGCCAAAATATCATTAATCAGGGTGGACTTGCCTGAACCCGATACCCCAGTGACACAAGTTAGTGTATTGAGTGGAATCTTAGCCGTAACATTTTTCAGGTTATTTTCGGTTGCACCTACGACTTCTAGGTGTTTTCCTGAACCGGGACGACGAAACTTTGGTATCTCAATTCTGCGCTTTCCTGATAAATACTGGCCAGTAAGCGAGGTATCGCTGTTTTTAATTTCATCGGGCGTACCCTCGGCAACGACTTCTCCGCCGTGTTCTCCGGCACCCGGACCAATATCAATAATCCAATCAGCTTCTGCCATCATCTCTTCGTCGTGTTCAACGACAATAATCGAATTGCCTAAATCGCGAAGATTTTTTATGGTCTTGATTAGCCGGGCATTATCACGCTGATGTAGACCGATAGACGGCTCATCAAGAATATATAAAACACCCATTAGACCAGAACCGATCTGGGTAGCCAGGCGTATTCGCTGCGCTTCACCGCCCGCCAAGGTGGCGGCATTACGATTTAGTGACAGGTAGGACAAGCCAACATCTAGCAAAAACATTAAACGCTGCTTAATTTCCCTCACAAGCTGATCTGCGATCATTTGTTGCTCGTTGTTGAGTTTGGATGGCAATTCGTTGAAGAAGTTCAATGTGTGCTCAATTGTCATCTCTGAAACATCAACGATGTTTTTGTCACTTATTAAAACACCCAGCACTTCCCGCTTTAGTCTCTTGCCGCCACACATAGGACACTTTCTGATAACCATGTAGCGCTCAATCTCTTTCTTAATATAATCCGATTCGGTCTCTTTATAGCGGCGGTGCAGATTAGGTATTACTCCTTCGTACTTGGTTTCGTAGCCATATACGTCATGGGTTTCCTCACCTGTGCCGTATAGCACAATTTTAAGGTGCTCCTTCGGGAGCTGAGACATGGGCTTATCCATGTCAATACCGTACTTTTCGGCTACTGTTTTGAGTATGTTGTGATACCAGGTTAAATTGGCAGAACTTCGCGACCATGGTCTAATGGCGCCCTCATTGAGAGTCAACCTTGGATTTGGCAGCACCAGATGGGGATCAATTTCCTGCCGTATACCCAGTCCCTGACATGTTGGACATGCTCCATGAGGAGAGTTGAACGAGAAAGAGCGTGGAGTAATTTCGGGCAGCGAGATGCCGCACTCTGGGCAGGCAAACAATTCAGAGTATGGCTTATCGCGACCGCTCTCATAGTCAAACACGATCATTCTTCCGTTGGATGCTGCAAGTGCTTTCTCGACTGAATCATAGAGTCGTTTTTCCATTGATTCATCGATTGTCTCGGAGTCGAGAATCAAGCGGTCAACAACAATATCAATGCTGTGCGTTCTATTCCGGTCAAGCTCCTTAGATTCTGCTTCATCAAGTTCCATAATGGTGCCGTCTACCCGAACGCGGGAATAGCCCATTTTTAGAATTTTTTGAAATACATCCTTGTGTTCCCCCTTCTTGCCTTCAACTAAAGGTGAAAGCAGGGCGATACGCCTCACTCCTTTGCTGGACTTGGTAATCTGATCGACAATTTGCCCCACGGTCTGGCGCGAAACCGGCCGACCACACTGAGGGCAGTGAACAACACCGACCCGGGCAAATAAAACGCGCAGATAATCATAGATTTCCGTGACAGTACCGACAGTCGAACGAGGATTGCGTGACGCGGATTTCTGATCAATAGAAATGGCTGGCGAAAGACCCTCGATGTAGTCAACATCTGGTTTTTCCATCAAACCCAAAAACTGGCGGGCATAAGAA
>JAKJEK010000140.1 GCA_022705465.1 Patescibacteria group bacterium
ACATATCCACAACACCGCATCCGCAAATTCCAGGATGTTCTTTTTTGGGATCTTTGGGGCAACTATCACGACTTCCACCGCCGCCACTTACAACTACGCCGCGCGCAATCAAATCTTCTACCCGAGGAAAGCTCAAGGCATCAGTAGATTCGCCATCGAGGTTGATCAGCTCGGCGCTTCTAGCTTCATCGTCATCATCATCTAGTTTTGAGTCGATTTCATGAGCATCAACCAAAGGCGCGCCCGGCACTTCTCTATCTACCTGATGGCATCCTGCATTGAAAATTATTAGGAGAATGAACACAAGCATGGGCAGGCTATATTTCATGTTTATCAATCCTTGATGCCATTATTGTTAAGCTACCCTTACAGGATAAAATAACTCAACGGGCAATCCTAAAAATCTTCCTTATTTCTGTGCTTTTATGATTCGATTGGACAAGGCTTATGACCCCGGCGCCAGTCGCGCCAGTCGTCGCAGGTCTAAGCTTAGCCGAAAATTTGCTACTATCCGGCGGCATTCATCACAGGTCGGGCATTTGACGGATGTTAAGAAAATAATTTCGTCATAAAAAAGACGAATGAGTCGACCACACCGCATTGATTTTGAATTTGCAGAGTATAAGTAGAAGCCGGGTGGCCCTAGAGATTACTCTGCCAGAGCTCCCACAGATCCGGACGTGCGGAATTCCCGTATCCGGCTCTTCAGATTAGATTTTCGCTGCGTAGCGGAGTACAGAGTGAAGTGGAGTTGGCTTTGGCCAGGGGAAGCGCCAAAAGATCTCTTTGAGCTTTTCCCAGCTTTTCGGTGTCCTCCAGCATTACTGGTAATACCGTAGTAAGCATGGTGTCCTCGCAGTTTCGCGCTTAGCGTTCAATATTGTTCTGGGATTGGCTTGGAACGATTTTCTCGGCACCATTTACCAACGCGCTTTATCGCCGCACTAAACCGGCCCTTGTCGGTCTTGCGCTTAACTGCCCAGTAACCTCTCCTTGACTTGCTCCAATAGTGAGTAAAGCCTAACAGCTTGAAGCTACTGTTCTCCTTACCAGGTACAAAATGCAAGGACCTTGTTTTGTCTGGATGGAGATGGATACCCCACGCTGTAAGACTTTATCTTCAAACGTTGGTATCCCTATCGGTCTAGTTTCTGAACCTGTCCCTTTTTGGTATATGGACTCGGCGTACTGGCGGGGCCTCGTAGATGCCTGACTTAACTCTGCCAAGCAAGTTTTGGAGATTGTCCTCCAAAGCAAGCTCATAATCAGCGGCTGTCTGGCCATCTACGCCTCGTGACCCGGTTTTGCGGGTCCTTTTGGACGCCTCATTGAGCATTCCAATGTCTAAATGGTGAGCTAACGATGTGAACGACATATCTGGCGCTTCTCTAGCCAGTTGTGCTATCCGTTTGAGTTTCATTGAGAAGCTACATGAACTTGGCATTCCATGCCCCTTTCCCACCTTCCCTCCATAGGGTCCCTCGGATTGGTTCCCCTGTTTCACCGGTACTATTTGGTACTCCGACTTCCAGCCACTCCTCCCAACAGCCTTATTGGTTGCGACTATCGGTACCGTTCTAGGCTCTTTCTTCGCTCCCTCAGGCATAGAGCCGACGCTTGAGGGCCTGGAGTTTTCGACGCTTTCCCCAAACGTTTCTTTCGACGGAAATGGCTGGATCTTACAGGTTCCTAAAGAATCTTTGTCAACGTGCCCTACTCTAGTGACCCCGTGGGTTCTCTCTGCCTCTCGCCTATAGTGATGCAGAGCGCTTTTGCCTTCCGTTCCTTTAACAACGTCAGCTACCAATTGAAACTTTCGTGGCTCAATGATACGGCCCATTGACTCGCTGTTTACGCTTCGCAGTGTGGGTTACCCCACTCCCACGCAAAACTCGCTACCAACTTGCTGGCTAAGCTTTAGCTGGACAGGACTTGCACCTGCTAGATTCTTAATTAAGTTTCGGATTTTTTTTCCTCCCCTTAAATCAGGCTTTGCCTGTCGCAATAAAGAGCTTTTTTTAAAAGGGCCAATCTACAAATGTCTAGGATTTAGAGCCAAAATAAATTTGTTTCTTTCTTAAATAAGCACGATAAAACAAATAGTTATAAAAATAATCACAAAGGTTTTCAAAAATTCTTTAGTGACCATAAGCATCATTGAGCACATTCTTTGGTCGTTCTAGAAACAATCGGAGGCTATGAAAGCGCGCGCCTGAATTTTTTGCTCGATAATAATGTGGCAGTTCACGGGACAGATACGAGAAAAGTTAAAAATCATGACGAACTTAAACTTCTTATAGAACGTCGTCAGGATTTGAAACAAATGCTAACACAAGAAAAAAATCGTTTCAAAGCACCACTCAATGAATCACTTCAGTCAGGTATTAAAGCTGTTATCGATTGTCTAAATTAGCA
>JAKJEK010000016.1 GCA_022705465.1 Patescibacteria group bacterium
GGCGATTAGTACACCGTCGATGAAATTATGAAAAGCATCACCAACGATATTCATAATTCCGAGGTGGCGCGGGTGGTCCATACACTCAATATCGTGGCAGTGGCGCCAGCGCAAGAACTTTTCCAAGGCAAAAAAGAATAGAATTCCGGCCAGGAGGGCAAACGAATCGGAAATTTCAAATGCGCCTTTTTCTTCAACAATTTCCGGAATCAGATGTAAAAAGGCATCCCCTATTAAGGCGCCGGTTGAGAAAGCCACCAGGAAAAGTAATACCTTGCGTAAGGTCTGCTCTTTAATACCAATTACCGCAACTCCGACTAAAGAAAGAATAGAAATAATGAAAACACTCACAAGTACATAAAAAATTGTCATAGTGCTTATTCCTGGTTATTATGCTACACGCACTATACCATTATGGCGCTAAAGCATCAATGTGGTGCTGTAATTATGGACTGTTATCAATAAAATCAGGCCTGATAAATTAAGCCGGCAAGATAGTTGTTGAGTACTTTGGCGCTGGGAAAAAAGAGATTCGCAGGCAAATCGTTCAGCTCAAACCACTGCCACCGGGTAATTTCATCCGGCTCCATTACCTGTGGTTCACCCTCAAATTCCTCGCATAAAAAACCGATAGTGACAAAGTGGGCATCAGGAACATGGTCATTGGCGATACTTATAAGCTTTATGCTATCGCGATTGATGGCAATGCCCGTTTCCTCCATGGTTTCACGATAGCAAGTATCCTCGAAGCTTTCACCAAAGTGCATTTTGCCGCCAGGCATAGTCCAGGTACCCTCACCGTGCAATTCTGAATCGGCTTTAGCCGGGTCATAATGGCGCTGGCCAAGCAAGACTTTCCCTTCTTTTAAAATCATTACTCCGAAACCCACTCCAACTTTTCTTGTATCAGCCATAGCACTCCTTATGAATGAAAATAATCACTAAATCGTTGCTGGATTTGATTGAAATCGGTTTGCTCCAGATCGAGACGGTACCCTTCACGACTATTTAGCTCGTCAAGCAAGCTATAATAATTATCCTGATCTATAATTGTTAACCCCAATTCCGATATCACGTCCTCAAGCTGCTTATCAGCCTGCGCCTGGCCACTTTCCCTGGTCAGTATCTCGGCCTCATAGTAGTATCCCCACTCCGGCACTTCAACCAGGGAAAATTCAATTCCTTTGTATCGGTAATCATACTTAGTGTTGGCCATTAAAACAACCTTATGGTAACCTAACGCCTTAAGAAATTCCACCATTTCGGAAAACTTATCGGATTCAATTTTAAATGAGAACTCGCGCCTCGCATCTTTGCCGCCCCAACGTCCATGCTTCATGGCCAATTCTGCCTGTCCGTTAGTAATGCGGACGCGCAGATCGATCGGATCATCCTTAACCTCGCGCACGCTTGAATTTGCATTGAGGTAAATAATTGAAAATCGTTTTTTGCGATCAAGAACTTGCCCCCGTTGGCCAAAGAAGCGAGTTAATTGATCGAATTGATCCCTGGTAAGCAATCCCCTATGCTCCACCTCGGTTTTAATCACTTAGTCTCCACTGACTAATCAATTACGGATTCAAGGAAAATTCGCTGGCGAAAACCACCCCGCTCTTCCCGCTTCCTCTTTTGAGCTTCCTCGATCTCACTCCAATCTATTAAGTTCCGGGATGCAATTGCTTCTATTACCTCAAGCACATCACCCAACTCTTCGATCAGCTTGCTCCGATCCTCCATGGCTTCTATCGCCTCTTTGGTTTCTTCTGACAGTTTTGAAGACAGCTCGCGGGCGTAAGACGAATCGTCCAAGATTGATGTAACTGGTATTTTCCCTTTACCTTGAATATACTCCGGAATGCGGTCGCGAACCAGTTTATTGTAAACTTTTCTTACCATACCAACCTCCAACTACTAATTACTACCGCCGCTGCCTAATCCTTGCGTAATGCGCAATAATATTGTACCATAAACGCAATCTCGAGTAAGGACCGGTAAATCTGACGGTAACGAGTCAAGGAGGTGCGGTATGCTCGGAACTATCCGGATCAACCTTCCGCCCGGTCTAGAAATGAACGCAAGGAAACGATGTCAACTTACGACGCTTGGCGAAGCGTTTCGCAACGAGGCCGAGCAGCTCCTGGGTGCACAGGATGGAGTGCATCTCTTCCAATTCGAGATTGTCCATGCTGCAGAAGCAGGAGCAACGCATCTTAGGCCATATCTTCGATACCTGGATCTGCCAGAAAATCCATCGGGCAAGAGCGTTGAGGTTGTGTTTGCCGACGGGTCAAAAGTGCAGACTCCGGTTATTCGATACGAGGTTTTTCAGAGCAGCCTTTTCGAGATCCTGGTTGGCGAATGCCGAAACGGAGAGCTCGGCTTTGACCGCATTTTCCATTTCCTGCCGCCAAGCCTAGGTGGCAGTCCCCTCTATACGAGGGGTTGGAAAGTCTCACCCTTGCAGGGCAGTGTGGATCCGGCGCATAACCAAATCCGCTCGGTTACGATCAAGATTGTTGATACCGAGCGATAAGCACAAACCATCCCGACGGTTCCGCCAGTTGGCGGACGGGATGGTTTTTTATTTTTCGAGCCTTGCATAATTACCTAACACCAACTTCCTTGACATATTGTGACATAATAATGCGAGCTTCGGCAATTTCGGCGTCAGTAAGTGGCTGCATCGGCAGGTCCTCATCGATACGCTTAGTGGCAACAAAGTTTTGCAGGTAGTAACGCTTTGCTCCCTGAATCAATTTTCCCATATATTCGAAATCACCGAGCTGGTGCAACGGTTTGGCAACGGTAGTGCGAAACTCGTAATCAATTCCTGACTCCATAATCAATTTAATGCTTGTTCTAATTTTGTTAGCTACATCATTGATAACTGGGCGGGCTGTGTCCTGGTATTTTTCGACCGGCGACTTGATATCCATTGCAATATAATCCACTTTGCCATCCCAAATCACCTTCTCCAGGCGATCTGGAAAAGTACCGTTGGTGTCCAGCTTCACTGCATAGTCGAGATCTTTGATATTGGCGATAAACTGGTCGATGTCAGAGTGCATCATTGGTTCGCCGCCGGTAATGCAAACCCCCTCCAGCTTACCGCGACGTTTATCTAGAAAGGCGAAGATATCCTCGGTCGGCACAACTGGATTGAATCGCTCCGGCAATACAAGTTCGGGATTGTGGCAAAAGGGACAACGAAAAGTACAACCCCTGGTGAAAACAGTAGCCGCAACTTTGCCAGGATAATCAACTAAGGTGGTTTTTTGAAGTCCAGCGATAATCATGGTTCCTCTTTGTAACGTATAGCGCAACCAGGTTGCGCTATACGTTTACTTACCTGAATTGTTCGATGTTTAAACAAGCACTGCCTGTTCCACGCCAACTTCTTCCTTCGACACTTCGGCATGGTTTTTTAAACTCTTGTCAATGCTGTAAGTCTCCCGATCACTGAACTCAGAGCGCTTGCCAGGATTCCACTGTTTGACTGGCCGAATATAGCCAACAATACGAGAGTATACTTCGGTTTCCGAACCGCATTTCTTGCACTTCTCCACCTTGCCTGCCATATAACCATCTTTGGGGCAAACTGAGAAAGTTGGAGTAATGGTGAAGTATGGCAAGCGATAGTTTTCACAAACGTTTTTCACTAAGGACTTCATTGCAGCGACATCCTTAATTTCTTCGCCGATAAACAGATGAACCACGGTGCCGCCGGTATATTTGGTTTGCAGGTCGTCTTGCAGATCCATCAGCTCAAACACATCGTCTGTGTAGTCGACCGGAAGGTACGAGGAATTAGTGTAATATGGAGCTGCGTTACTCTCACGATATTCATACTCATTAGCAACCATAATGTCTGGGTAGCGCTCCTTATCAAGCTTGGCAAAGCGATAAGTTGTACCCTCGCCAGGTGTCGCTTCTAGGTTGTATAGATTACCGGTGTCATTCTGATATTTAACCAAGCGCTCACGCATAAAGTCCATTACTTCGTTGCCAAATTGCTGGCCTTCTGCTGTAGTTAAATCGCGGCCAAAGAGGTTAAGGGCGGCTTCATTTAAGCCCAGCAAGCCAATGGTCGAAAAGTGATTTGACCAATAACGACCATCGCGCTGTTGAATATTGCGCAGGTAAAACTTGGTGTAGGGATACAGGCCGCTCTCAGTAAAACGCTCCAGAACTTTACGTTTCATCTCCAAGCTGTCTCTGGCTAAATCCATAATGTAGCCAAGGTGGTAAAGAAATTCCTCTTTGCTCCTGGAGCGGTAGCCAAGTCGAGGCATATTGATTGTGACCACACCTATTGAACCGGTTAGCGGATTGGCGCCGAATAAGCCACCGCCACGTTTGCGCAACTCCCGATTGTCCAGACGCAAGCGGCAACACATACTCCGGGCGTCTTCGGGCTTCATGTCTGAATTGACGAAATTGGAGAAATATGGAATGCCGTATTTGGCAGTCATCTTCCACAAACCCTCCAGGTTAGGGTTATCCCAATCAAAATCTCCGGTAATATTGTAGGTGGGAATCGGAAAGGTAAAGACGCGACCGCGAGCATCGCCTTCAGTTACAACTTCAGTAAAGGCTTTATTAAAGACGTCCATCTCAGCCTGAAATTCCTTATAGGTCTCGCTCTGCGGCACGCCGCCAATGATAACAGGTTCATCTTTCATAATGTCTGGGCACTGTAAATCGAGCGTAACATTGGTGAATGGCGTCTGAAAACCAACGCGGGTTGGCACGTTCATGTTGAACATAAACTCCTGCAAGGCCTGTTTGACATCTTCTTCGGTTAATTTATCGTAGCGGATAAAAGGAGCGAGCAGGGTGTCAAAGTTTGACACAGCCTGAGCACCAGCAGATTCGCCTTGCAAAGTGTAGAAAAAGTTAACCAGTTGGCCCAATGCAGTCTTAAAGTGTTTGGCAGGCTTAGACTCCATTTTGCCCTCAGCGCCTTTGAAGCCTTCTATAAGCAAATCTTTCAAATCCCATCCGACACAATAGGTGGAAAGAATATTTAAATCATGGATGTGCATGTCGCCTTCGGCACCGGCACGACGAATTTCCGGAGTATAAACTTTATTTAACCAGTAACTCTTGGAGACTTCTGAGGCAATATAGTTGTTTAAGCCCTGGAGGGAATATGCCATGTTGGAGTTTTCTTTGACTTGCCAGTCGATGTTATTGATGTACTGATCCATCAATTCAACTTTCTGGGTCTCGGCCAAACGTCTCATCTCGGCATGTTTTTGACGATAAATTATATATGCCTTAGCAGTTTGGCGGTATTTTGAAGCAAGTAACACCTCTTCAACAACATCCTGAATTTCTTCTACAGTTGGGATTTTCCGGCGAACTCTCTCTGGTAGTTTATCGGTTACTTTTTTGGCTAGTTTTTTTGCATCAACTTCGCCAAACTCACCCGTTGCCATACCGGCCTTCAGTATTGCGGTAACAACTTTGTTCTCATCAAACGGAACAATTTTACCGTCCCTCTTGCGTACCTTTGTAAACATAACCCTCCCATCGGCCCCTTATTAATATGATCTATTAGGGTAATACACCCTCCATCCGTCCGCCATATCGGCGGTACTTAAAAATATACAATATGTAGTATATTCAGCAACTAAATAACCACTATATATAGTGGTTTTTATCCGGGAGTTATCAACAGGAAGGTTTATCTAGTCCGGAAAAAGGAAATATTTTGCATTAACTTTTTATTATTTTTATGGATGTCTCACCGACGTTTCCTAGCACATCATACGCTTTCGCAGTCACGAGATATTCACCAGCAGGGCTGGTAATAAACTTCCAGCGTCTGGCAATTATCATGGCATTAGATGTAGCTGACAGATTGCCATTAATATATATTTCAATTTTAACTACACCGGTATTATCACTCGCGATAGCCTCAAGGATCAAGTTACCATCTATCCAATTATACGAATCACCATTCGGCTTAGTAAAAGCGACGACTGGAATTTCATCGTCGACCTGCGCTGCAACCAGACTATTTTTAATTGACACAGCAATAGAGACATCTGCTGTTGAGTCATTTGTATCATACGCCACCGCCCTAATTAGATAGCTTCCATTATCAAACCGGGTTGTGTCAACGGTTGTTTGATACGGGCTAGCAGTAACACTGGAGACAAGTGAATCATTGATAAAGAAATTGACTCTGCTGACCGCTTTATCATCTTCGGCGCTTGCTGCCAATTTGACAGTTCCAGATAGCTCAATACCGGCTGGCGGAGAAGTTATGATAACCGAAGGCGCCAAGCTGTCCTGGGAATTTTCGATGATATTGGCGGCGATATTGTCCAGCCAGTTTTTCATAGCTAATTCCCCGGGAAGGCCATGCTCCGACCTCATCGCATGGTAACCGTAGCCTGAATACAAGTAGGAATAGTCTTCGGCAATGATTTCGGAATCACAATCAACCCAACTTTTTGAGCAGTTAACCATTATCCCATCTTTGGGTACTGACCGTGCTTCATAGTAGCTATTGGGAAATCGCGATCCAGCGTCAAGATCGGCGGCCACCCATTTATAGTATTGGGTGTAGTGATGGCCATACTCATGAGCAAATACCAGTTTTACGTAGTCGGTGAAATAAGGGGAGTCTTTGAAATAATGGGTATTAATAGTAATCCATCCGTATGCCTCGATAATATCGCCGCTTCGATCAATAGTATATGAACCGGCATATAATCCACTCCAACCGATTGGTCCGGCATCCTTAATTACCACCTCCCTAAGGGCTGAGATTTCATTACTCCACCGTAACCGGGCGTTTAAATATGACTTAAGGACTCCACTCAGTAAAGCGTACTTACCGGTTTCATCAGTGATTTGTAGATCGCTTGGTTTTGATACTAAGGTTTGTAGGCCGGCAATCCGGTCTATCTCCTGCTGATCAATCTGTCCTTCGGCAACAATAACGGTTTTTGAACCATCGCTATTAGAAATAGTCTTTGTTGGTGTTCCCATTTTTGACGACTCAATGATCAGTGGGGGTTCATCAGCAATTGCTTGCTTTGCCTCCGCTGTCGGTTCATGACTTTCGATCTCATTAGGATCGATAAGCTCAAGAGGCCCAGATTTAATACTGTCCTTATCGCCTGATGCCAACTGGCTTGCACTGGTTGGCGAGATCGCTTGCTTATTTGTCAACTGGTTGACTTGCTGCCGTATTAATTCAAGCGGATCACCTCCTCGGTAAGAAATAAAAACCCAGGAAGTGCCTAATCCAAATGATGCGAACAGTAACAATGAAAAAAAGAGTCTCCGCATCGGAGTTCTTTTATGGTGGCGACAGATCTTACCCAATACTCCGAAGCTTAAGCCACCTCTGTTCTTTCTGGTATTTTTCCTGGTAGTAAGCATGGAATACTTATTAATTCCGCTTAAGCCATTAATCTTAACCTAATGCCAATTCGCTATCCGGCAGGGGGCGATACCATGCCTAGATATATCCTAGACCCCGCTAATTGCAACTAATTTCTTTAGTGGTCATGTTTGGTAAATAGTATACCGGTGCTCCGTTGGGCGCAGAGTTGTGGGTGCAATCTCCAGTAATACAATTATGATAACGCTCCCGGCCAGCAGTATCACGGTAATTAATAAAGACGCCAGAGACCCATGCAAGACTGGAACCTGGCCGTGGACCAGTGGCAACTGTATGCCAGTTTTCGTAATCATAGGTCCAACCACCGCAGGGGGTTTTAGCAACCCAACCCTGAAAGTACTCGGAGAATTGAGGTGGGGCGGCATTAGGGCCAACGTCGCTGGGGTACCTGGCTCGCTCTGTGGCAAACATTCTAACCGCTTTACTAATCTGCTCCATATCAGCTGAAGCCTTAGCATAGCGGGAACGATTTTTTGCGCTGGAATAGTTAGTCAGTATTACAGCCGCAAGTACACCAACAATAGCCAGGATAATTACTAGCTCAATAAGGGTAAAAGCTTTTTGATTTTGATGTGATAGGGGCATGGTTGGAAAATAGTTACTTTTGGATAACATACCTAAGCGAATTATAGATAAGTGGTTCATTGTTCCACTTGGCAGCTCCAGTAAACTGATCGCCATTACCTGAGGGATTTTCAAGGCCAGTAACAAGTTGATAATTATGCACAGTTTTTCCTGGAAAACCGGACCAGGCGCCACTGCAATAACGTTTTCCAATAATACCATCATAAGGCGGTAAGACTGGCATGTAGCTACTTAGTGTTACCTGAAACAAAGCCCATTCCTGCACGTCAGTGCCGTATATATCATGGGCACAGTGATTTTGTCCACCAGAACCAGGGGCAGTATGAGTGATCTCTCCTGTTGAGCCATCAGGAAAGTGTCCTCTGTCTTCATAGAATAATCCGAGTGCGGTGGCAATTTGCTTAGTGTCAGCGACTCGTCTGGCATCGCGTGAGCGACTCCGGGCATTACTAACTCCGATAATTACAGTCGTTGCCAGTGTTGCGATAATAACCGCTACAATTAATAGCTCTATTACCGTAAATCCGCTACTTATACGTCCGGGGTGATTTGATATATTTTGGCGTTTACTAGAGCGCATGATTATACTACTTTCCTGGTCCAGTTACGCAGTATTCCATGCCGTCGACCCGGTCGTAACTAAACACGGGGTGGTTCAGGACGGCTTTCTCTGTGCCAAAACGCATGACATATTCAAACGAAGAGAGAGGTTTGCCACCGCACGTTATGGTATTCGTTATGGATTGATTGGGAGTATAATACTCGTACGTATAACACTGGGATCCACTACTGCTATCATTTAAGGGATCTTTAGCAATCAATGGAAGGTATCCTTTGTCAGCAAGAGGTTGTAAGGCAGCTTGAAATTCGCTGTATCCACCTGGCGAACAGGTTCCACACCATTGGTCTCCCCCAATGGTGTTAGTGCATAGAGGATGGCTGCCCTCTGACTGGTTATATCCCTCAAGCGCAGCCTGAAGTGACGTCATATCAGAAACCCTCCTGGCATCGCGCGACCTGGTTCGAGCATTAGAATAACCAGCCGTAACCGCAGTCGCCAAGACAGCAACAATTACTACAACAATTAGAGTCTCTATCAGGGTAAACGCAGTTTTTTTCACCCTCCTCCTATTGAGCACTAAAGCAAGCTTTCATTAATATGTTAAACGCTTGATTGTAGCTTGTCAACGAATTGAGGTGACAACGTTTGATTGGATACCGAACATCACCTTCTTGTCAGTCGCAATCAATTGACTGGTGATTATCATATCTGTCTATTCTATGTTTTTTCACTACACTAATTACAAGAAAAAGCAATAAACCAGCAAGAACAACAACCCATAGATATTCCGGGACCGATTGAGTTATAGATTTAATTGCTACGGCTATCCTTCCTGAATAGATATTAACTGAACTTTGATAATCACTATGAGTGATTAGTTTGTTATGAAAGGCTAGGTAGATAATTAACAGTCCGATGAGTACGAACGTTATTCCAGAGATCAAATCTCCTATAGTAATTCCCCGATTAAACCAACGGATAACCGGTCTTCGTAGTGCCCTCAGTTTGCGTGAAAAGTCATACCGGTCTAGAAAAGCAGCGATAATAAATAATGGCAGCACCATGCCAAGAACGTAGCTTAGCGTATACATCACACCCCAAAACATTGAGCCGGGCAAGGCAGCAAGAGCCAAAACACCCGCAAGCACGGGTGCACAGCAAGTGGTGGCAATGCCTGAAAGGATCCCTAGAACATAAATTGAAAATACATCGTAGCTTTTTAGAGCGGGATTAATGTTAGGATGAAACGAAAACTTTTTCCCAAGTAAGATTGAGAAACCTAGAAACAACATAAACCCACCACCAAAAATAAAAATTGTGTTATGGTAAGTATCAAGAAACTGGCCAAATGCAGCCGAGCCCAATCCGAGCGGCAGGAAAACCGTGAGAATTCCCAAGAAAAAGATGAAGGTCATTACAAAAACGGTCTTCTTTTCACGAAAGACCGAAGCTAGATACGACGGCAATAAAACAGTGACGCAACAAGGAGCAAGAAGCGCAGCTATTCCAGCAATGAAGGCGGCTACCATTGAAACAGTTGTCAGAGCATCCATAGACATATAATCCACTCCCTATAATTACTATTGTGTTAGCGTGGCCCGGTATGAAGGATTTATCCCGTGGATGACTTGGACGGCTATCTCGGCATCAAAATTATCTTCAACTTCAAGAGAGCAACTACCCTTTTGGTAATTACAATCTGCGCTATATATGCCACCAACATCCTCCAATTCGCCCTCTATCAGCATACCGCAACTTACACAATGCATTCCCTCTATTGCAATAACAATTTTCCTCATCATGTCTCCTTGTGTAACTAATTTACTCAACATTAAATTCACCGTAGTACATGCCCATCGTACAGGTGAAGTATAATTTTCCGGCTTTGGTTGGAGTAAAGGTTAATGTTTTTGATCCAGTAACCGGAATAATTGCCTGAACTTTAACGTCAGGGATAACAAAAGCGCGCACGCACCCCCTGGCACCATCATTTTCAATTGTTAATTCAACAGGTATTCCCTTCTTGATCGTAAGTCGTTCAGGATTGTAGCCGTATTCATCATTAATCTTGATCGTGACTTTTTGGATATTATTTTTGGAGGGTGTTTTATTGTTCGACTCATTTGGTGTCAGCGGTGAAGAATTGCCGCTTGAATTATTATTGCCATTACCTGGTTCATCAACCTTGCTAATTACACTATTGTTTGAGTTGCTAGCATTTTTAATTCTCACTCCCAGGAGGGTCAGGCCATTATTGAAATTTAAAAATGCCAAGATAATGAGCGAGAAGGCAATGATTTTTAACAAAATTTGGTTGTATTTCTCGCTTATTTTCACGGCAAACAAACCAAGTAAAAAGAATAATGGTAGAGTTCCAACGATAAAGGTAAACATGGTGGCTGCACCGGATAGAGCGCTGCCGGCGCCGATAACCGAAACCATGATTGCAAGAGTTGTTCCGCAGGGCAGCAGGACAGTGAGTGCGCCGAGAATAGCGGCGGCAAAATCACCTTTATTCTTTCCGGCTCGCCGGATGTGTTGGCGGATGAACTTAGGCGGCTGTATTAAAAAATACCTAAAAATAGGATGGATTTTCAGAATCTCCAAGGCAATTCCAGTCATGTATATAGCGATAAATATTTTTAACCAACCCACCCCTGATGGCGACAGTGCAATCAACTTACCCAGCGCTCCTAACATCAGTCCGAGAATCGTGTAAGCGATGAGCTTCGCGGCCAGAAAAATAATAAGTGGTCTTACCCGAAAATGCCGTTTCCGATTTGGCACATTCGCTTCCT
>JAKJEK010000141.1 GCA_022705465.1 Patescibacteria group bacterium
ATCTCCCCGGAGCGCATCACCCAGAAGGGAAGAACCCAAAGAGATTGGAGCGCCTCGTTTCAGAGATTCTAAAACAAGTGGAGCTGGTAAATTTAGCGAAGGCAGGCCGTCGCGTGGTACTGGGAAACCGTTCGAATCTAAAAGTCAGAATACATCAGCAAAATCGAGAGATGCCAAGCCCGGATTTGCTGCCGGCAAATCGCACGAAGCACGTCCACCTAGAGCTCAGGGCAAGTTAGGAGCAACGAAACTATTTAACAAGCCGCCACGTAAAAACGATAAATGAGCCAAAAAGTAATTGTAATTACAGGAGGACAAAGATCCGGAAAAAGCAGCTACGCGCAGAAACTGGCTCTTTCCCTATCTTCCAATCCGGTATATCTGGCCACATCCCGGGTATGGGATGAAGAACACCGTGCCCGGATTATACGCCATCAAGCCGACAGGGGACCTGAGTGGACCAACCTGGAAGAGGAGAAATTTCTCAGTAAACTCAACCTCGCCGGAAGGGTTGTATTGGTTGACTGTGTTACCTTGTGGGCAACCAATTTCTTTTTCGACAACAAGGCCGATGTTGCCTTGTCGCTTTCGCAACTAAAAACAGAATTTGAGAAACTGACGTCTCAAGACGCCACCTTTATCTTTGTTACGAACGAAATTGGTCTGGGAGGTATTTCGGCCGACGAGCTACAACGTAAATTTACCGATCTGCAGGGTTGGTTTAATCAACATATCGCCGGCATAGCCGGTAAAGTAATATTGATGACAAGTGGTATTCCGCTTGTTTTAAAAGAATAAATTGCCAGAAAATGAAAACATTTCGCATCTCTACTCCCGATCAGACTATTCTTGAATCCCTTATTTTCAAAATAAACGACCTAACCAAACCCAAAGGATCGTTGGGAACTCTAGAAGATATCGCCACTCAGATCGGGTTGATTCAACAAACACTTCATCCGGAATTGCATAAGCCACACGGTATTATATTTGCAGCCGATCACGGAATCGTTGATGAAGGTGTAAGCTTTTCGCCCAAAGAAGTTACCCGCCAGATGATCAGTAATTTTCTTGGAGGGGGTGCTGGCATCAACTTCCTTGCCCGTCAACATAATTTTGTTCTAAAGGTAGTTGATGGAGGTATCGACTATGATTTCCCGGCAATAGACGGACTTATCTCCCGCAAAGTGCGTAAAGGTACTCGTAATTTCCTATACGAATCAGCTCTTACCGACCTAGAAGTTGAACAATGCATTGAGATTGGAGCTGAAATCGTAAAAGAATGTCACAAAGAAGGATGCAACATTATTTGCTTCGGTGAAATGGGAATAGGTAACACATCCCCATCCAGCATGTGGATGACCTGCCTTGCCGGTATTCCGTTGCTTGAGTGCGTTGGTGCTGGAAGCGGACTTGATTCGAGAGGTGTAATGCATAAATATACCATATTGAAACGAGCTCTAGATAACTTCAAAGAGGAGAGAAATGCGATGAATGTCATGCGTTACTTTGGGGGTATTGAAATGATAATGGCTGTAGGAGGTATGTTGCAGGCTGCCGAGTTGAATATGATTATTCTGGTAGATGGTTTTATTATGACCAACTGTGTGCTTGCAGCATCCAAACTTTATCCTGAGGTTATAAACTATTGTGTTTTCGGGCACCAGGGAGATGAAGCTGGTCACAAATTGCTGCTCGATCACTTAAAGGTTAAACCTCTTCTTAACCTGGGATTACGTTTGGGAGAAGGTAGCGGCGCCATCTGTGCCTATCCAATCGTTGAATCTGCTGTTAGGATGATTAATGAAATGAATACATTCAGTAATGCGGCAGTAACAAAATACTTTTGATATGCGAATACTTGCGGCCTTTATATTTTTTACCCGCCTGCCCTTTTGGCGTATTACATCAGTGCCGGGCGACTATTTTAAAAATGTAGTCAGCGGTTGGGCGATGACCGGTTGGCTAACCGCTGGTATTTCGGCCGCTGTACTATATTCGTCCGCCCTTGTTTTTCCGGTTTCAGTTGCCATTTTACTGGCTATCATAAGTAGGTTGTTGATTACCGGCTGTCTTCATGAAGACGGGCTGGCCGATTTCTTCGACGGATTTGGTGGAGGAAGCGATAAGCAAAAGATTCTTTCCATTATGAAAGATTCACACATCGGGACTTACGGAGTGGTGGGGCTTGTCTTCTATTTTTTGATGCTTTATACATTGTTGAGTTCCCTTCCGGTCGATCTTGCCGGTTGTGCCATCCTTGCTGCCGATCCTTTTGCCAAAGGGGTATCATCCATGATTATTAACCGGCTACCTTATGCACGAAAAGAGGAAGATAGCAAAGCCAAGGTAGTGTATAGCCGTATGACTCCCGGAGAATATCTATTTTCTGTC
>JAKJEK010000142.1 GCA_022705465.1 Patescibacteria group bacterium
TGATCAATCATGCGGCGATGGTGCAGTGTGTCAGTATAGCAATGTTCCAGCGTGCAGCGAAGCAGACCGTGCCGATGGTTACAGCTGTATGCAAAAAGGTACTTTCACTACTTCCATAGTAAACTATGGGGGGGAACACGCTCCGGTCGAAAATGGCCGGAGTTTTGTATAGATTGACGTCCATATTAGCTAACGCTAACATGGGTATAGTTCGTTTAAGAAGGCTAGGTCTATGTATCAAATAATTGACTTGCACCAAGATTTGATGAACCACATGCGTCGTCCGGAAATGTATCCGAATGGTATTCAGACTAATTTTGAATATTTGGAGAGAAATAATATTAAGTTATTGATAGCGTCTGTGTTTCCAGTCAGAAATGACGAGGATTATTATCATGTGGATAACTTAATCGAAATAGAGGAAGATTTTATTCGTTATCTTGATCAATGCTGTAATAGGCCTGGATGGTTGATTGTAAGAAGTGAGACAGATTTGTTGCGGTTAGCTGAAGAACCGAATATGCACGGATTAATACTGCATTTAGAGGGACTTAACCCGATTGTGGATAACATATGGCCTTATTTTGAGCGGTGGCATGGTTATGGGTGGAGATCGGTTGGTCCGGTATGGAATTTGCCTAATGCTCTTGGCGGTGGGGTATATGACACTAAAAAAGGCTTAACGCAATTTGGAAAAGAAGTGATTGAATGGGCTCAGGATCGAAATATGATAATTGATTTTGCCCACATGAACGAAGCAACATTTCGAGATGCGCTAGCAGTAGTTAAGGGACCGATACTAGTAAGTCATTCATTGGCTTACGTGGTAAATTCAACGCCTCGCAATTTAACTGATTCTTTACTACGTGAGATTGCAAAACGAGAAGGGGTTTTGGGGATATATCTGGTTGGCGATTTCGTAAAACAAAAAAATGTGGTTGAGATACCAGACGTAATTGATCATATCGATCACCTTGTAAACGTAATGGGAATTGACCACATTGCGCTCGGTACCGATTTTGGCGGCCTTGCAGAAGGATTTGTGCAAGGCTTGGATAGCGTGGATGGTTTAGCGTTGCTTTGGGATGGGATGGAAAAGAGAGGGTATGGCATTACAGATATTCGTAAGGTGGCTTACGATAATGCCTGGAGAGTGTTGGTAAACATATTGGGTAATTAAAATAATTGCTGTTTACTTGAATCAGCGTTTTTAGGTTTCCGATGCAATGGATAACCCAACCGTTGGAAAAATCGATGCGTGACCAAGTCAATTGGTGGTCTAACCGCAAACTTTTTTATTAGACATACACATTCTATTTGAGTTATAATTTACCTATTAGGTACTTACGCATCAATGGAGGGAGTAGATGTGATTTTTCGTATGATTCGGCACAAGAGCGCTAGTCGGCTATGGAACCGGGCGGTTTTTTTACGGTTTATTTTGGGTGTTGCGAAAAGCGTAAACTTATACTTTCGTCATCTTTGGTGTTCGATAAAAATTACCTTGTTTGCGCATTTTGTATCCATCACAGCTAAGTATGCCGGTATATCTATTTTTGCCTTTTTGTTATTTTTTTCCTGGTTAAGCACTGGCAAAACATATAATTCTTTGATGATAAACAAAAACGCAGGTCAGAGTCTGTCCGAGTCTAACATACGCTTGTCGATATTGGACAGCACCCCCGACCAAGTTAATATTTCTCTACAGGTTACAAATGATGGCGATCCACCACCAGAAGAGCCACCACCAGAAGAGCCACCACCAATTGTACCTCCTGATGAACCACCACCAGATCAGCCACCTCCTGATGAACCACCTCCTGATGAACCACCTCCTGATGAACCACCCGTGTTACCTCCGACGGTTGAGCCACCGGTTGAGCCACCAACAGAACCACCTGTGCAGCCATCGGTTGAGCCACCCGCAACTGATCCAGTTGATGAAAATCCAATGGCAATAGTGTCAGTGAACAGACAGCGGATCTCGATAGCTCTGTTAACTTCTGCGCTTGGATTTGCGGCAGTGTCGTTAATGCTTCCAGCTCTAACGAACGTATTGTCAATGTTGACGTTTACAGACTGGTTTAGGTCATTTAAATCACTATTCCACTTCCCGTTTTTTGTAAGTTATGCTCGGAAAAGGAGGGAGGAGCAGTGGGGAAAGGTTTTGGAGGCCGGATCGGAATTGCCACTACCTTTTACAAAGGTTGAATTGGTGTCAGCTCATGCACCGACTGCTGGTACTGTTATTGCCTCAACTTATACTGACAAAGAAGGAAAATATGGTTTTGTCGTGGGGTCTGGAACTTATCGTTTGAGAGCAGTAAAGGAAAGTTATCAGCAGGTTGATCAGAATAATAGGGTTGATGATGAGGGATACA
>JAKJEK010000017.1 GCA_022705465.1 Patescibacteria group bacterium
CAATAATTCTCATTGTTGTGGTATGCGGATATTTACATTATAATCAAGGGTGAAAGTAGTTGTTCTCTGGAGGGGACACCAATAATGAAAAGCAAAGGTTTGCTGACTGACCGTAGTTGTGAGAAATCAACGAAAGCCTTCATATTAGTTGAAGTGTTGGTTGATATTGCCTTGGTTACACTAATCGCGACCGCAGTGATCGCGACGTATGCGGTTTCATTCAAAGCTCTTAATTTAGCCAAAGCAAAAATTGCCGCAGTGGCTTTGGCAAACGAGAAGATGGAGATTTTGCGCAATATGCCATATAACGATCTGGCTACTCAGAATGGTCCGATTTATCCGCCTGGATTAATTCTGGATGATGAAATTGTTGATCGGAAGGGCAAAGAATTTAACGTACATACTGTAATAAAATGCATTGATGATTCCTACGATGGATTGGCCGGCTCTGTAACAACGCCGGATCTTAATCCTTGTGATTATAAAAAAATGGAGGTTACTGTTTCCTTGGTTGGCGGTAACAACTATTTGGCTCGACTTACCTCAAATGTGGCAGCCAAAGCAGCGGAGACAGATACAGATACAGGGATTATAAGGCTTTGCGTCATTAATGAAGATGGAAATGCTCTGGCGGAATCTACTGTGACTATTCAAAATACTGATGTTGATCCGCCGGTTAATATAACGGCGCAAACAGGTATTGACGGTTGCATATTTGTGCCTGGTTTACCAGAAGATCGGCACAATAATTATCACTTGGAGGTAACGAAACTTGGTTATTCAACAGACATGACATATCCAAGGACGTCACAAAATCCCAATGCCCTGCAACCGGACGTCGATGTTATATCACAGCAAGTTACTTTCCAGACGCTGGTGATCGATAGGCTGAGTACTATGGTAATACAGGTGGTTGACGATAGCGGCAATCCGGTTCCCAATGTTAGTCTCCGGGTCGTTGGCGCCAAACAAAAATGGTTTAATCCGACAGTATATAAATATGACCAGGTACATACAACAGATGGTAGCGGGCGACTGGAACTACAGAACATGGAGTTTGATGACTACACCATTTCATTTGTCACGTCTGATTTATATATGACATCGGTTTCACCCCAGCAACCGGTACATTTAGCACCAGATACGACTTTGAATGTTTTGATTAGCTCTTCAACGTCTGCAACTGCGCCAAGAATCTATTCGGTAGCACCGACAACCGGTGTTGTGGGAACGATCGCATATCTGACAATTATTGGTGATAGTTTTGCAGGACCACCCACAGCAAAAATCATTCATTCCGGATCCGGAGCTGAAATTCCCGGACAGAATCTACAGATTACTCAATCTGATGAGCGGATTGAGGTACAGTTTGATTTAACAGGAGCACCGACTGGATTGTGGAGTCTAATAATAACCAATAACAATGGAGATTATGTTAAGCAGAGTAATGTGTTTGAGGTACTGAGTCCTTAGGAGATGTCATTGTGATTATCAAACGAACAAAAGGCATGACTCTTGTTGAAATTTTGGTGGCAGCGAGTTTGGTGTTACATTATCAACAGTGGTCGGAGAGTTTCTTGTAAGGAGTGTGTCGTCTTATCGTATTAGTAATCAAAGCGTTATGCTGCAGGAACAGGCTGCCAGAGTTATGCGTGAGTTTGAATTATCAACGCGTGCAGCTACGGAGCTAGTCACTGCCAATCCGGGCGAACTTGAATTTTATCGTTACTATGATTTAACATCGGTATCCCCAACTAAGGTTAGATATTTTATGAATGGTGGAACTTTTTTGGTGGGCAAAACCAAACCAGTTGGTGTGCCGCCAGGTGTAATTTATCCACCTGAGAACGAAGAGGTTGATTTTTTGATTGAGAACGTGGTTAATGGTTCAAGTATTTTTAATTACTACGACGATAATAATAGTGAATTAACTTCACCTTTTAATATTTCTTCGGTAAAAATGGTGAGATTGACCATATCGTTAGATCGTAATCCGGATGCGTTACCGAACATGATCACCGAGACCACAGTGATAAATTTACGCAATATGAAAAGGAATTTATGAATCGAGGTTATGTAGAGAGTAAGCTGCGTTCAGTGAGATGTACTTTACGTTGTCGAAAATTGTTTCACTCACGCGCAAAAGGGTTGTACTTGCCGGCAATACTACTAACATCGGTGATCTTTCTTGCTTATATTGTGGCAATCGTTAGTTTGTCTTTGTCGAATGTCAAAATGGCTGAGTTGCACAATAAGAAGATTACTGCAATGGCAATTGCGGAAGCCGGAATTAATTACTATATGTGGCATTTGGCTCATAATAACACCGACTACTGCAATGGACAGCCTTGTGTCGGTTCGCCCCCTTATGGTCCATTTCTTCACGATTATACAGATCAGAGCGGTCAGGTGCTTGGGAGCTACGAGTTGTTTATAACACCACCAGACCCAGGGGGCTCGGTGACCACCGTGAAAGCAGTTGGAAAAGTGAGCGGGCAAAGTCCCAGGAGGACAATTATTGCTGAGATAGGAATTCCGGCTTACACAAAATACACTCTTGCAACTAATAATTCACAGCTTTGGATTGGATCAGGCGAGAAGATTGAAGGCACGGTTCACGTTAATCATAATGGGCTTTATAATGAAGGCGAGATAACAGGGGATGCATCTTCAACTGAGACGACATATAATGGTTGGTTTGGAACTCAACCGGGTGTGTCGGGACCTGGTGTCTTTGGCGGAGCCAAACTTTTTCCTGTTGTACCGATTAATTTTAATCAGTTGAGTGTGGACATATTGAACTTAAGGAATAATGCTCGTGACGGTGGTCAGGGGCATCACTATGATTCCTCTAACAGTCGCGGTTACCATATCGTACTGAATGCTAATAATTACCACTTGTACATAGTGCGTAAATTTAACAATACTGGATATGATATTGATCAAGAAGATCTGATTGGTACCTATGAATATCCGGAAAGTGGCATTATTTTTTGCGAAGACGATGTATGGGTTAATGGAACGATTGATGACCAGAGAATAACTATTGTTGCAGCAGATCCTGATGTGAGCGGCAACCAGGAGAAACGCATAATTATTCCTGGACTTGTCACATACACAAATTATGATGGCACTGACAAGATAGGCTTGATCACTCAGACAGATATACTAGTTAGTCGGAATGCCCCTTTTAATATGGAGATTGATGCAGCGATGATTGCCCAAGATGGGGAGATCCGGATCAATAATTATGGCCAAATTAAAGGAAATATGAAAGTGTATGGTAGTATGGCCCACAACACTGGTCTTGTTTGGACATATGGTAATCCGTCGTCTGGACAAGTTGTTTCCGGTTATAGTACGACCGAAACTTTAATGGATTACCATAACGTGTTAAATCCTCCTCCCCAATTTCCAACAACGGGAGCGTACGCGATTTTGAGTTGGAGGGAGGAGTAGAATCAATTATAAGCTACAAGGTTTAACATATTTATGATGGTGCGTTGAGCTTGCCTTAAGATACGGGAGTGACATGAAGTTTTTGATTTTTTTGGGTATTCTATCGGCGGGTGTGGCGATGGTGAAGTACTTCAAATGGATTGTCGACAATACTATGCGTTTTCCCTCCTTAGAGAATTTTTTTGGTTACGGGGGAACATATACTTTTTGGAAGCTGGCAGGGGTCGTGACAATCGCTTTCTCTTTTTATTACTTATTTAATTTTTGAGTCGACAGATGGTTTCGGACGTTGCATATCGTCTTGTTTTGTGCTAAAATGCTTATGTTTTAAGTAGTACGAATAGTATGCTAATTCGCGCCAAACGGGCCCGTAGCTTAGTTGGTAGAGCGCTGCATTTGCACTGCAGAGGTCAGGAGTTCGAATCTCCTCGGGTCCACCAAAAAATGTTCCGAATATTTTCGGGGCATTTTTTGTTAGAGGGGATAAAGAACTCCTTGACGTTTGGTAGGGCGGGTTTAGGGACCCGCTAGTGAGAATCTCCTCGGGTCCACCAAGAAAAAGATTAGTTTTATACCAATCTTTTTATTATCCGGAGTTATGTCCAGAGCTGAATAAGGTGCTTTTTTCTTTGTCTGATGTTAGAATGTGATCATGATTAGAAATGTTGAATTAACCGATTTGTCGCAAATTAGATATTTATTTGAAGAATGGATTAGCGATAAGGCTGAAATTGGTGAACGAATCCAGGAAATATCTCAACAAACAACAAATTATTTCGTTGCAATAGAGAACGATCGGATAATTGGAATAATGGGAACTCAGCGTTTAGATGATGAGGTTCAGCAATTTTCATCTAACCCTGAACAGGCATTGGAAATAATAAGCGCCTTCGTTTCTAGAGAAGCAAGAGGAAGAGGGATTGGTAAGAGCTTGATTGGGGCTATTGAGTTAGAGGCAAAACAGCTTGGATATAAAGAGATAATTATCTGGAGTGGTCCTAAATATAAAGAAACCGGCTGGTATTTTTACGATAGTCTTCCAGGTGTAAAACGAGTTGGTTTTGTCGGTTCAGAAGATTTTCCTGTCTGGAAGAAAAACCTATAAAAACTTCTTTTATCCTCATCCCTGGAATATAAATTATCTCTTTGCTATTTAGTATTATGGTTATGACTTGATTAACGACGTTCCACCAATAAAATGATCATTCTTTTGAATGGTCATTTTATTTATAGTTTGAAGGAAATTCGAACGCAGTAATTTGGAACCGAGGGTTCCAAAGAGCGAGGCGCAGAAGCGAAGGCTTGAAATTGTCTCAGTTCAATTGCCAGCAGGAAAGACTATTTTATTGCTTCGATTTTTAAGCTTTCCAGTGGAATCCCCTGATACTGGCGTTTGCTGATTTCCTTGTCTTCAGACAGAACTTTGACCTTAAACCCGGCATTTTTAACAATTTTCAAATAGTCGTTTTTTAAGAGAGCGCCGCCAACGCAGCCGGCAAGTAATGCTTCGTTGGTTTTAATTTCTTCTGAAATATCTTCCAGTAGCACGATATCGGATACAAACATCCTACCGCCATCTTTTAACACTCGATAAGATTCGGCAAATACTTTGGATTTATCAGGGGCCAAATTGATAACACAGTTACTGATAATTATATCGATTGAATTGTCGTCAACCGGAAGATCTTCGATGTCGCCAAGTCGGAATTCCACATTTTGATAATTCAATCTTTGAGCGTTTTGTCTGGCTTTCTCGATCATGTCTTTCGAAAAATCTATTCCGATAACCCGACCAGAATTTCCAACTTTCTTTGCGCTCAGAAAACAATCAAACCCGGCACCAGAACCCAAATCTAAAACGGTATCACCTTCTTTTATTTTTGCAATGGCTGTTGGATTGCCGCAACCAAGACCTAGATTGGCACCGGGAGCAGAGCTGATTTCGTCATCGGAATATCCTATGCTTTTAGCGATTTGCTCATTTGATGACTGGTCGCAACCACAGCTGGAGCAACAACATCCCTGATTCGCAATTTGCGCGTAGTGTTTCTGGACGATATGCTTGATTTCGTTTTCTTTCATATAAGATCTCCTTGGTTTTCGATTATTTCCCATACACCCCTATAGATATTTCCCTGTGTGGTTCCATTGTAAGACTCTTCAACAGTCTGATCAATGGTTAGTTTTTGATATTACTTTAAGAGTTCAATATAATTAACGCCCATTACTTTGTTTTAGGGCGGATTGAGCGGGGGAGATCAAGGATTGTTGCTTGTTGATAATTGGACTAGCGGTAGCGAAGTTATTGTAAGGGATGGACAAAAACAAAAAAATGTGTTAATAATAGCTAAGTCGCATCGGCGATCAATGTGCCAGAAGGGAGGCGCCGGCGGATTGCACGGTGTGAGACGAAGAGTGCGAGAGGCACGATTGGTCGTCGTGCCGTCGTCGTCGTGTTATGGCGAGTATGCCAACGAGATCCAGACTCATCTGGAGCAACTTGGTGTACATGGGAGGATAGTTGCCGATTTCGTCGGATGCACTCCCGTTCTGAATACGGGGAGGATCCGATGTGTCGGAATAAGCGGGGGGCACCGGGTTGTGGTAACGGTGCAACCGTTTTCAACTGAGGGCGTGTGTTGCGTTTTCGCATTGCTTTGCCGGAACAGTGCAGAGGCGAAAGCGATCCGTGCCAAGATCAATCAGAGAGAGGAAGCGGATATGGGAGAGACGGATCAGGCTTCAGTTCTTGAGGCGGGTGATGGTGCCGTACCGGAGGGCGCTGAAGCCCCAGACATCGTAGAAAGGTTGTACGAGGCGCCTGTTGAGGGAGCGGCTGAAACAGCAGATGCTGATTCAGCCGCTGAGGTTGCTGCCGCAAACGGTCAGACGGATGCGTCGCCGGAAGTTGCAGTCGCAACAGCGCTGTCGCTGGAAGATATCCGGGCACTGCCTGACGATGTCGGGTTTCTTACCCGGGTGGTGGCGGCGTTTGTGGCGCAAGCTGGGGCGGATGGAGTGCTGTTGATTCCGGAGATATCGGCGATCGTACGTTCGTCCGCCGACTTCACCGGGTATTCAGTCGAGGCAATTTCCCAGAACGTTGTCCGACGAATCTGGGAGAATGAGCGTGCGCCGAAGGCGCCGTTTTCGCGAGAGGCGAAGAGCTCCCGGCGGATTGAATTCCGCCTCAACCGCTTTGGCAAGGAGATTGCCGCCGAGCCCGCAGGAGCAGGAAGTTCGCGATTTGCTGGCGCAGGCGTTGGCACGTTGCGACGAGGAGATCGGGGCCTACCGAGATCTTCAGACCGAGGAAGCCAGGCTGGAGGGTGAGATCGAAGCCTTGCAGAGCCAGCTGACCAAGCTCCAGGAGGAGCTGGCGTCCGCGAAGGTGCGGCTGGCCGCTAAGGCAGGACGGTCAAAGCTGGTCAGGGCCAGGCGTGAGATTCTCAAGACCCTGGAGACATTGGGCAAGTCCTGATGTGAGGGTCTAAACACAAAGGATCCGACATTTGTCGGATCCTTTTTTCTTATGCTGGCCAATGCTTGCCGGTTTTGCCTAAAATACCGTCTTTTATGCCTATTAGATACTGTATTAATGCTTTGGTGTTTTGCACTCTCAAGATATTGCGAGGTAACCTAATAATGAACTGACCAAGATAAGCTGTCCAATTGAGAGGCCAACTGAAGTGCTGGCGGATTAATATAAATGGGTTTCGTCCGTAGTAATACGCTTCAAGAGGGGAAAGTTTGGTACTTTTTTTGTTGTGAGTAACCAGATGTTTGGCGTGGAAATAGAGTTTGTAGCCATGCTTAACCAGTGAGAAGTTTAAGGCGGTGTCTTCAAAGTACAGGAAATATGACTCATCAAAGAAGCCTGTTTGTTGCAGTGCCCTGGTACTAACCAAAGCACAGCAAGTTGGAGCAAAGCTCACATAGCGATCTTGTATGCTTGGAGGGAGCTGGTGGTTAATGCCGGGTGATCGAGTAAAACCCCAAACGCGGCTGGTGTAACCACCAGCATACCAGACCTTTTTTTTATCGGGAAAAGTAATAATGGGAAGAGCTAAACCAATATTTTTATCTTTACTAAAGCATTCGAGCAGGTCTTTGAGCAGTGTTGGTTTGACAGTGGTGTCAGGGTTGAGTAGAAGAATATAGTCTGCGCCATGATTAATGGCATGGTGAATGCCCACGTTGTTACCACCAGCGTAGCCGGTGTTACCATTTGGATTATTGATAAATTGAGAATTGGGAATATTTGCCAACAATGAATTGTGCCAGGGTTGTGTAGGCCCGTTGTTGATCAACAAAAGTGAATAATTTTGATAGTCCATTTTTTTCACCGAATTGATAAGATCAGACAGCTCATCTTGGGTGTTTGAGTAGATTACGGTGATTATCCAAATGTTTGGAGTCATTGTTGGTGTACTGTTACTTTTGATTATGGATGTTGATTGGGCTCGGCGTGTAACCGATCAGTTTGTTCGATGCCTTTAGTAGTCGTGGCAATCGGCCATTTTTGGTAGTCGTATCTGCTAATGTAATAGTCGTATATGCCCTGTAGTGTTGAGTATGCTTCTAAAAGTACGGCGAAAATCAGGTACGGGATGTGCTTAAAGTCAGATAAGCCTTCTTGCACGATCAGTTTGGCTAGTTTTTGTTTGGCAAAGGTCGGCGTTTTATATTCGGGATGATGTTTTTTGGCCCAACAGTATCCAGCGTGGATTCTTCTTCTTTGGGTGAGGTGGTCCTTCAAGGTGGTTGGGCCTTTAATATAACTAATAGCGTTAGATGCGTAGGCGATGTCATAACCAAGAGACATAACCACTGCTTCCATGGTAACATCATCGACAGGGGTGTCGGTTGGAATTTGGTCGAAACAGCTGCGCCGAAAGGCGATACAGCTACTCATCTTGGGTTTCTTGAGCGCTATCTGATGATGCAGGCGCCAAGTGAGATGGCTGAAATAGTTGGCAAATCCTTTAGTTGGATTGGCGCAGACAGGGTGACTGCCGACAATCGCGTATCTGGGGTCGTTTAGCGGTTTGATAAGGCTAGCAAGACATTGCTTGTCAAGTATCGTATCTGCATTGAGTAAGATGACAATATCATTGCGAGCTTCTCTGATGATCGTGTTTATTGCAACTGCTTTTCCGGTTCGATCTTTGTGAGAAATAACTCGTACTTGGGGATGTCTGATTGCATAGTCCGTGGCTAATTCTACAGTTTTGTCATCACAGCCGTCAGTGACAGTAATGATTTCTTCGATGACAATACGACCAAGCTCTCTTTGGTTTTCAACTGACTCAAGACAATTGATTATATCTTTTTCTTCGTTGTGAGCTGGGATGCCGACAGACACAAACAAACTGCCGGATGGTTTGTGGCGAGATTGATTCATGGTAACGGGATAAGATGTTTAATGATTCTAGTTGAGGTGTCGTAGTCTTCAATATACATAATAGCAAAACCGATGGCTTCTTTGGGGATAATTATATCTGTGAAACGTAGATTGGTTTCCTTGATGTTCGTTGGCAGGTCTTGGTGTTTGATGTGATTAACGTTTGTGGCATCTAGAATTGATGAGGCTAGGATTTTTGCAATATCGTCTCCGACGATTTCTTCGATTTCCAGTATGCCTGATCCAAAGATAACATAGCTACCAAGCCCGTGGCGAATTAGGGCTATGCTGGTGCGTTTGTATTCTTCAGATCCAGTATCGAGTATTTTACCGAGAACCGCACCGGGTAACACTTTACTGTCATGGTCTGGTAGTGTGGTCAGATCCTTAACAGATTTTTCTTGGGGGTTACTGAGGGATGAGGCCATGGGGCTGCGAAATAAGTACGGGTATCTAAGATTGAGCGTTTGGGAAAAAGCTGAGTCTGTTTGACTGGATAAGCGATAGGTTTGGTCGGGGAGTTGATAGGGGAAGAAATAGCGGGAATCAATTAATGTGTTGGCCATTGATTGGTCAATTTCGACAATGTTTATTGCGTTGCGTTTGGGTTTTAGTAGATAGTGCCCCATTTTTTCTCCAAGCCAAAAAATGGTTCCTCCGTTGTTGACCCATTCGCTGATCGATGACCAGCCGCTTTGTGGAGAGTAGAGAAGGTCGGGGATGCCGCCTGCCGGAAGAATGATAATCTGTTTTGAGTTAGGGATATTTTCATTTTCTTTTTTAACCTTATCTTGAAGTTGGTTAGCATCAACCAGGGTGATATTTGACTGAAGACCATATAGTTTGGTCCGAGTTTTTAGATGGTCTACCAAGCCAAAAACACCTTCCTTGTTACCAAATATCATTGGGTAATTTTCATCGTAAAAGACAGTAATTTGTTGCCAATCATTTGTTTGAGCGATAGGTATAATAGCAATCTTTTTATGTGTGCCTTGTCGTGCAGAGGAAATGCTGACATCAAAGCTAATTAACTTGTTATCGGCTCCATCGATGGTTCTGGTGGCCGAAACCTGGAAATTCGGGGCGCTTGTGTTGACAGTAGTCACTATTTGTCCAAGAAATATAAGAGCAAGTGTGCCCATCAGAAAGATTGGGTAAAGATAAGATTGATAGGATGTCTTGATATTATTAGGGAACTTAATTTGTTTAATCATGGTTGCTGGTGTGGTTATTGTTTGAACGTTGTCGACTGATGGTTTTTAGACAGCCGATAAGAACGGAGGTGGTCGCAAAGAAACCGATGCCGCTAGAGTAGATATACGGATTGACCAAGGGGTGGTTTCGCCAATAAATCCATTGGGCTGGTGTGCCGATTAGTTGACGGTTGATATCATCAACATCAAGTAGCGGGGTGTATGCGGCTAACGGGTAAAGAAGTATTTTCCAGGCGAAGGTGGCGAGCAGGAGGTATTGCGCAATACCAAATATGGAGATAATCCAAAGTGACAGAGAGTATTTATTATAGACGGCAACATAAATTACCAAGAAGGCGATCACCGACAGAAAATACTGCGGATTGGCCAAGCTGGAGTAGTAACAGAACAATATGATCATTATCGCTAGATGGCCAGCGATGATTGTCTTGAGGTTTAGTTTTTGACGCATGATCGCAATCGGGATCATGATTATCATGGCAAGCGCTGCGAGGGGAACGATCTTGACAAGAATTGAGGCATTGGTGCCGGTGAGCCAGTGTTCAATTTTTATTGATTGGGCAGCGAACCAGACATTGAAGCCGCCTTGCAGGGACAGTGTGTCGCCACGGCGAAACATAGCGGTCCAAATATTACTGGAAGATAGATACGGGAGGGTTAGCAAAATGGCAGTAACTAGGCTGGCGACGGCAAAGTGTGCGGACGAGATAACTTTTTGCTTGCCAGTAGTAGATTGTTTCAGGATCAGTGTAAGGTAGAGAGGAAAAAGGAATAGGGGATATAGTTTGAAAAGGGTGGCAATAGTGAGCGCAACTCCAGAGAGAGCATAGCGTTTTTCGTTTGTTAGTATTAGAGCAAGTAAGATGAACGGTACGACTATTACATCAAACTGGCCGTGAATTCCGCTGACAAAGATCACTAGAGGGTTTAAGAACCAGAGAGCAAAAGCGAGATCGGTACGGTGTGGGGCTAGCGGCTGCACAATGCGGCGTATCATTAGTCCGGCGGTAATGTCGGCTATGATAAGGGGTAGCTTATAACCGAAATTAAAAATGGGCGAGGTGATAGTTGGTGGAATAAGTGGGCTGTAGGCGCTTTGTATC
>JAKJEK010000143.1 GCA_022705465.1 Patescibacteria group bacterium
CGGTAGGGACAGCTGGGGTCTGGATGACTTTGACTGGCATGCCTACGGCCTCTGCGCCCTGACCGGCGCCGAGGATATCGATGGTATCCGTGAGGGGCAGATTGGCTGCTTCGACGGCCAGATCCACCGCAGCTACGACATGGAGCGCGGCAGGACCCTGCTTACCCCAACTGCAGTGGTGGCGCCGATCGCGGCCATCACCAACCGAGCCAGGCAGGTCGTCGACAGCAACCGTTTTCCTGATCTGCAGGTAACCGGTTTCCCGCCGGAGGGCGTCTTCCCTGGCTGCGGACCGCTGTTTTGGAGCCGATTCCCGATGCGACGGCTCCGCGAGAAAGTTCGCGGACGTATCTGGGGAAGCGACTTCGCCTAACAAATAACCCGGACTCACCTGAGTCCGGGTTTTCTTTTTGATCGATGCTTACATTAGCTTGAAAGCTGAGCTTCGCTCTCCGCAACAGCCACAAGGGTTTGTTTAATTTTTTCCACAACGTCAGCTGGCATCGCCTCGGTTTTTACTAGAAAACCGCTTGCACCAAGCTCCTTGGCTCGCAAGTAGCTGTCACTCTCTAGCAGAACGGTGTGTACGAGGATGGGAATATTCTGTGTTGAAGGATTCTCTTTCAGCGCTTTTAGCACCTCAAAACCATCGACATCAGGCATCATCAAATCCAACAAAATCACATGTGGGTGATTGCTCTCTGCCATATTTATGGCCTCTTCACCATTGTGCGCCAGCTCGACAATAGCACCCTCTTGCCGCAAACGTTGTTCAAATAGCTCTAGAATCGATAGATCATCATCAACAAGCAAAATTACTTTTCCCTCTAGCATTTTTTCTCCTTTTAGTAAAAGAGTAACACAACAGGGGGGATTTGCAATAACCGCACAAACTTGGTAGACTGGCAAGATTGTTCTACAATAGTAAAGGTTATAATTATTTACCAAACACTAACAAATGAAACATATCCCCGTACTCGAAAAGGAAGTGCTAGATAACTTTCAATACCTCGGCAGTATCCCGGAGGGCTTTTTTGTTGATGCAACACTGGGGTATGCCGGACACACTTTGGCGATACTGCGAAATATCCCTGGCACCTTTAAAGTTATCGGCATTGATAGAGATCAGGAGGCTCTTGACTTGGCGAAAGCAAGACTGTTTGAACAGGGATTGCTTGATCGAGTGACTCTGGTACACGACAACTTTCGGAATATTAAAACCATCCTGGATGATCTAGGCATTAGCGTCATTGCCGGGGCCTTAATAGATCTCGGTGTTTCCTCGATGCAACTTGATAGTGAGACCAGGGGCTTTTCTTTTGCCCACCCTGATGCACCGCTAGATATGAGAATGGATCAGTCGCAAAAGATTAGTGCTCAAGACATTATAAACGCTTACAGCCAAACCAAGCTGGAAGAGATTTTTCGTGATCTCGGAGAGGAGAGGTATGCCAGGAATATTGCCAAGAATATCGGCCATTACCGAAAAGAGAAGACGATCAAGACCGTCGGGGATCTACTGAAGATTGTCGAACAATCAATCCCGGCGAAAGAACGATTTTCCAGGCCGAAACACTTTGCCACCAATGTGTTTCGGGGGCTGAGAATTGCCGTGAATGAAGAGTTGGTGAAACTGGATAAAGCCGTGTCTGACTTTATCGATCCGTTGCAATCCGGAGCGCGCCTTGGTGTAATCAGCTTCCATTCAACTGAAGACCGAATCGTAAAAAACGTGTTTCGCAACAAAGCCCAAACTTGCAAATGCCCGCCTAAAGCGCCAGTATGCGTTTGCGGTTACCACCCAGAGATTGAACTGGTAACCAAAAAACCATTATCTCCCAGCACAACCGAGATCGAGGGTAATCCGCGTGCCCGCAGTGCTAAATTGCGAGTAGTTGGAAAATTATGAAGAAGAAATTGTTACTGCATGCCTGCTGTGGTCCCTGCTCCACATCGGTGTATGAAAAGTTATGCACAGAGTATGAATTGACAGTATACTGGTACAATCCGAATATTTATCCTGATACTGAGCATGACAAGAGGTTGGCCGAAATTAAGAAGTTATCAGGGTTACTCGGCTTCAGTTTGATAATTGATCCGGGCACTGAGACCGACCGGGACGCATGGGATGTGGATGTTGGTAAATACAGACAAGAGCCAGAGGGAGGTCTAAGGTGCCATCGCTGTTATCGCTTTAGATTAGATAAGGCCGCGCGCTACGCCCTCAAGCACAGCTTTGATTGCTTTTCTACGACGCTAACCGTATCCCCTTACAAAAATGCGCCAAAGGTGATTGAGATCGGCAAAGAGCTAGAGGGC
>JAKJEK010000018.1 GCA_022705465.1 Patescibacteria group bacterium
CGGAGGATGCCAGCTATATCGACCGGGCGGCGATGGCTTACCTCGCCGCCCTTCCCGAGGACATTCCGGTCATCCTCTTCTGGCACTAGCCAGAGAGCCCCGCAAAAGCCGGCACGAACGTGTCGGCTTTTTTTGTATTGAACACAAACCGCTTCTGCGCTATATTTATCTAAGTTAATTGAGGGTATTTTATGCCTACTATTGTTAAAGATAGCAGCAAAACGAAGCTGCAACCTAATTATGATATCTTGCTTCGCGATCTTCAAGCCGACCTCGATTTGATCTCCTCACAATTTGAAATCGATTCGCTTCGAAATCAAGAGATGGACGCAAACAAGATTAAGCGTTACTACCTCCTCAATAAACTTGTTTACCTATATCACTACAATCGCGAGGGATTTATTCATTTTGGCTACAGTGAAACAGATAAACTACTGCCCGGCGACCCAGCGAACATGACCAGTCTGGTTAAGCGCTATTTCACCAACAAGACTACAAAAGTGCTGGAGCTTGCACTGGGACACGGCGCAAACAGCGGCAATCTAGCAAAGGAGTTTAAATATCAGCTTCACAGGGAAGTCGCCACGCACATTTATTAAACAAAGATTCTTTCCAAAAACAATCACCCTCAACAGTATCGCCGCCCTTTTAATCTATCCCCTTATTAAAAGCAAAGCTCTGAGCTACTACTATATCGTTCTCAAGAAATAGCTACTGTCACCTATTGCGTGTCCGCGCAGGGATGTCTTTGCGTAACGAGATGCGGGGTTGGCAGCTAGCTATAAAATAGCTAGCCGTGTTCGCCCAAAAAGCCTAGGCATAAAGGGTTATTTTTTGTTAATTCATCACGATTTCAGGATGGATAGCTTGAAACTCAGATGTTGCAGTGTTGCGGGCTGCGATTTACCCCCGCTCTGCTACAATGAGAGCATGAGAAACAATGATTTAACACCAGAGGAAAAGGAAGTGATTGAGAATAAGGGTACAGAGATGCCCTTTTCCGGCGAATACTATAATTTCTTTCGGGAAGGAACCTACACGTGCCGTCGCTGCAACGCTCCGTTATACGAATCGAGCGGCAAATTCCACTCCGGGTGCGGCTGGCCGAGTTTCGACGAGGAAATCCCAGGTGCAGTTAAACACGTTCCTGATCCCGATGGTTTGAGAACCGAGATAATTTGTGCGAACTGCGGGGCGCACCTTGGGCACGTTTTCACCGGGGAGAAATTTACAGAAACAGATACACGTCACTGCGTAAACTCACTGTCTATACGTTTTATTCCGAAAGAGGAGCGCCATAATGAAAGATCATGAAGTCGCAGTGTTTGGTGGAGGGTGCTTCTGGTGCGTCGAGGCAATTTTTCAAAATCTTCGCGGCGTGACCTCTGTAACACCAGGCTATGCTGGAGGTTTTACTGAAAACCCAACTTACGCGCAAGTAAGCACTGGCGAGACCGGCCATGCAGAGGTAGCTAGAATAGAATTTGATCCCGGGGCGATATTCTACGAAGACCTACTAGAGGTGTTCTTCGAGCTCCACAATCCAACAACCAAAAATCGCCAGGGCGCTGATATCGGCTCGCAGTATCGTTCGATTGTTTTGTATACAAACGAAGACCAACGGGAAAAAGCAGAAAAATACATCCACAAATTAGAGCGAGATAAGATTTACGCAAGCCCGATTGTAACGGAAATAAAGAAGTTGGATAACTTTTATTCAGCTGAAAATTATCACCAGAACTATTACGAAGCGCACAAAGATGCGCCGTATTGCCAATTTATTATTTCGCCGAAGCTTAAAAAACTTAGGCAGAAGTTTGCTAAATTGGTTAAAGATCAGTAATAGCCCGCCGGCATTGTTCTTACTGAACTAAGCGCTGACTTGCTGACTTTCCGGATTTGGCTCCCGCGAACCTGATTGCCGCATGTAAACAAAGATTATCTGGTCGTCTTTCGCCTCCTCGCCGGCGATCATTTTGCGCGAATACTCCATATTTTGCCAGGTATTCTTGCTCAATATCCTCATCACTTCTTTCGCGCTGCTTCTCGAACTTGGCTTCAGGTGTAAACTTTGTGATGCAGGGGTGCTCAACGCCAGCCAGCTGCCATCCCTCGGATTCAAGCCTTTCCTGCAGAATTTGGTCTGGGCTCTTGCGAGCAAGATATGGATTAAATGGTTCCTCGCCGCCTTCAGTGTCAGGACTAAAACGCTGCTCGTTCATTTGCTTCTCCAAAATAGCTAAAGATTGATGCTGCTATAAGCGTTTACCAAACCGCTACCAGCCACCACCGCCGCCGCCACCGCCACCACCGGAGGAACCGCCGCCGCCAGAGCCAGACGATGAAGGCGAAGACGACATGGTTGATGACATGGTTGACGACAGATTATCCAGGGTATCAGTAAAAGATGAGGCATCAAAGTTTGCCAGTGAGCCCGCATACCATACTGGATGGTAATGATTGAAATATTCCTCGCCATAAATTTGCTTCATCTTCTCCACCCACAATCCAACGATGCCAAACACCATAGCATATGGCAGGAACTTTTCAAAAATATTCTCTTTTTCGTTAAATTGTTCGCGGTACCTCTCGGCTGTCTCCATGTATAATCTAAAGCCCTTGATTTGCCATACGGTCTCTGCGCCCTTCTCAGTTTGTTGAATCATAATAGCAGCAAAAACAAAGACGATAGTTACCGCAACAACGCTACTAACAATATAGTACGTAATGCTGTTCGGAATAACCGCCAAGGCAAAACCCGAGAGCATCGCCAAGACAACAGCAAAAACAAAACCGGCAATCGCTAGCGTAACCTGTAGAGAAAAGCCTTTCTCGGCAAAGTAACTGTTTTTGACCAGGTGGCTCCGAACGGCTTTCTTGATGTCCGGCAATGATGTATAAAATTTATTTTTCAGCGATGAAATTTTTACCTCGGTGTTTGCACCAAAAAGAGCACTTAACAACTGGCGCTCCGATTTAGCAAGGTCTGTCCTTGATAAATAATCGGGGACTAATAAACTTAGAGAGTGATCGGCTTTGCCGAATATGCCTTGTTTGGGTATCTCTTGAATATTAATTACCCCTCTCACTGCCAAACCAATAATCCCAGCCGAGATAGCGCTGGTTTTTAGTGATCCGTTGCCAAGGAGCGCGCTCGTTTCCATAGGCGGTAGATTAGATGGGATATCATATTCGGGAATAATGGTTCTGCCAGATTTCGGGTCGCGCCCGTGTTTAGACCAGAGACGAAAGCACAAGATAAAGGTGGCTAGCGGAAGCAGCAGCCAAAGATATTTACCGTTTTGCTCGAGCCAAGTCGGTTGATATGGTGTAATAATATTCTTTGGAAGAGTCAACGAAGCAGTCAGGCCATCACCGGAGCTTAGGGTTTTAGTTGAGTTGATTTGCAACGTGTTGTCATCCAGCCAAGAATAATCCGCATCATTATTTTTTTCACCAAATTGTCCGGTGTAGATATTGGGCTGCGAGTCTGATTGGGTAATCTCCTTGGGAAACCTTATTGTGATCCTGGCGTTATCAATCTCAATCTGCCAAAAGTTACCAACAAGATTCCAGTAAAATTCATCGAAGGCCGGATTGCCAAAACGAATGGTGTTTTGGACCTCGTACTTGATTTTGTAGCTATTGATGCCAGTAACAGTTATGTCTGGATCACCAATTTTCCATGTAACTGTATTATTAAAGTAATTGTTGCTTGTTTTGTATTTAAGTGGATGATCGTTAAAATCGGTAATACTGATTAACTTAATCGGAGTGTGAACACGTTTGGTTGCCGTTTCCTGGTAAAATGTGGGCAGGATTCGATAGATACCGTGTTTTTCTGGCAAATTTCCGCAGTCCGCAACAATATTCTCCGTAATGGTGAGAGATGAGTCCTTGTTTACAATGATCTCTGAATCAAATTCTTTAATATACCAGTCGGTAATATCAGCAGTGTCGCGCGCATCAGCAAGCCCTGGCAACGCGGAAAACGACAATGCGCAAACCCCTAGCACCAAGGATGTAATCAGCTTGTTCATCGCTCCCTCCTAGTAAATAGTCATGAAAGAAATATGAAATACAAGACTAGCACAGCGGTTAATTAAATAGCGCAATCATTTTGCTTAACAACTTGGTCAGCAGTTGTCGATAATATGATACTATATTAATTTAAAAAATTCTCACTTCTCAGGATTTTACTGACTTATTGGTTCCTGTGTAAAAAGGCGGCTATCGTGTATAGCCGCCATGCATACCTCCTTTTATCGTTGCAGTCGCCGTCTTAGCAAAGACGGCGGAAAAATGCCCCATCGTGCCTTACGCTGACACACCGCGGGATTGGCTTGAACCGATCCAGCCAAGCGTTCCAGGGCACCAACGTCTTCAGTGTCGATTTCGTACTCGACCGCGCCGGAGTTGATGCGCTCCTTCTTCTCCGACACCGCCAATCCACTCTCATCCACCAACTCTTTCAGCCACTTAATCGGGTCAACCGACGGATTGCTAGCGATGTCTGATTCGAGAGCCTCGGCAATTTGTAACGCCTGTTCCTGAAAATGTTTAGGTATGGCGTCTTGCATGCTGAAGGTTGCTAGCAAGTAGCGCACATTTCTGCCCTCAACCTCAATCAGGAACTTCACAAGGCCACTCTTGTCGCTTGTGGCCTGATATCTGAAGAAGATCTTGAGACGACACATTGGCATGTATACGGCCCCTCTCTCTTAGTGTCCCCACACCTGTATATAAGACCGATTGTACCATTTGTCAACTAACCCTTTGTTACACTTGTAGGTTCCTCAACTTCTGCCGGTATCTGAGATCCGCCATTAGTGAACGAAAAAGCCGGACAGATAATTGTCCGGCTTGCGTTTGTTGGCCTCCGTGGCCTATTATTCCTTTGTTTGTTCATCGGTTGCATTCTTCAGTGCGTGATACATGCCATCCAACCCCACTACGCATCCCACAACCTGGCCTGCACCCGCTAGGAGCAGTTTCTCCGTGGTTAACTCCGGTATTGGGTACATGCTAGCCACAACTACCGGAATTGGATCAAGATCGGCATCCTCCTCCATCAGCCTCAGGTACATCAAGGCACCGATCACCGAGTCAACATCCCGAACCAGCCCAATAATGACGACACTACACCGCGTGTAGATTGCCGCCTCCATCGCCTTCCTCAATTCCGCCTTCTCCTGACGTAGGTGCCAACCAAGCACCTTCTCCACCACACTTTGAACTACCAGATTCATCAGGAAATCTGGCTCGTTCGAACAGAAGAGGACGGTTCCGCGTCTGGTCAGGACGCGCATTGGCTTTATAGGTTTTTCTGTTCCTATTGTGCCAATAGCCATTGGAGCTCTCCTTCGGGCTTAGGCATACACCCGATCCTCGATTGATATTTTACACTATAAAGATTAAGAAAAGTTAAATTATTGCTGTGGATATTGTGTCTAGTTCTGCTATTTTTGCATTTGACAGATATTGTTGCTACACTAATTATAATTTACATATCAACAATGAGGTGAGCCCTATGAGACTACTAATCGTTGATGACGATAAGGCAATCAGTAATTTTTTAAGAAAGGCTCTAAAAGCAGAGTACTATCAGGTCGACGTGGCCTCAGATGGGGAGCATGGCGCTTTTCTGGCTTGTACCAATGACTACGATTTAATTATCCTTGACAACCATATGCCTAAAAAAGATGGTAAAACCGTTTGCACTGAAATCAGGGCGGAGGGGAGAACAGCGCCAATCTTGATGTTATCAATCGATGCAACAACCAACACTAAGGCAGATTTATTAGATTTAGGGGCTGACGACTACCTCGCCAAACCATTTTCCCTGACAGAGTTGTTAGCCAGAGTGCGCGCTCTGCTGAGAAGACCAAAACAAATACAAGACGATATTCTTACTGTCAACGGCTTGGTTCTTGACTCTCGAAGAAAGCTGGTTACGTGTGGTGGAGAGGCTGTTTACTTAACAGTAAAAGAGTTTGCTCTATTAGACTACCTAATAAGAAACAGGGGTACGGTATTGTCCAGAAGCATGATTTTAGAACACGTTTGGGACATGAATGCCGATGCATTTTCCAATACAATCGAGGCCCACATATCCAATCTACGTAAAAAAATTGAGCGGCCAGGCAAACCCAAAATAATTAAAACCGTACCAGGCAGAGGCTATAAGATCGAGTCATAATATTTATTATAGCGTCTGCTGGATTTATCATTCAGATTTGCTACTTCAGTTTTAACTCTACTTAAGGTTTTCTTAATGAACTATTGTTAGTGTAGTGTTAGAAATTTAAACAGAATAAAGGTCGATGAAGTTCATCATTAATTATAGGAGGGAAGATGAAAGAACTCGTCGAAAAGGCCTTGAAAGATAAGCGAGCCAGAAGCGCAGCGGCACTAAGCGTGATTGTTGCCTCGACTGCAGTTATGGCACCCTGGGGACAATAGTTGTATAATATATGCAGCTATTTGTTTTCTGTATCACATTAATGGTATTTGATGGGATATGCTACTAATACGATCTATTTCTAACTTGATAGTTCCTCGCAGCACGAATGATGATCTGCGTCGCCGCGAGTTTATCGTTAATGTGATTTTATGCGGGTCAATCACACTCTCAGCCTTTGCTTTACTGAGAGTTGTGATTGACTCCATGAAATATGGAGCGCAGTACTCGGGTGCCCCACCGGTTGCACTATTAGTGGTTTTTATATTTTTCTTGTCCTTATTTGTTCTATCAAGAAAAGGCCTTTTTATATACTCAGCCTATTTGCTAACTGCCCTCTATTTATTATCAATTACTTTTACGGCATATGCCTTTGGTGTCGAGCTTCCGGCAGCACTGAGTGGTTATGCCCTAATAATCATAATCTCCGGAATTTTAATTAGTACAAAATTTACGTTTATCGCGACGATTGTTATTTCTCTAATTCTATTGCTATTGTCACACATGCAAATAAATGGCATCTCAAACCCCAGTTTATATTGGAAAAGCGAAGCCTTATTTATTAACGATACCCTATCTTATATCGTTATTTTTTGGGTAATCGCCTTAATCTCCTGGCTATCAAACCGTGAAATTGAGAGATCACTTATTAGAGCACGACGGTCGGAAAAAGAGTTGATGAAGGAGCGTGATTCTTTGGAGGCAAAAGTCGAAGAACGCACGCGGGAATTAAAACAAGCTCAGTACGAGAAGATGGTGCAAATTGCGCAGATGGCTGAATTTGGGCGTTTGGCTTCGGGTATATTTCACGACCTTTCAAACCCGCTCACCGCACTTTCGCTTAATCTCGAACATCTTCATAGTATGGCAAAGCTCAAAGATCAAGATGCCAGCGACCTGTCATCCAACGAGAGCGCCATCAGGGAAGCGATTAGGGCCAAGAAAAGGATGGAGGAATTGGTCAAGGCAGTCCAGCAGCAAACCAAAAAGCAGGAAATAAAAGAAGAGTTTTCGATGAAATCTGAGATCAAAAAGTCAATTGGCCTGTTGTCTAGTAAAGCTATGGCTTCGAGGGTAAGTGTTGAACTTAATGCCAAGAACGAAATCCGTATATTGGGCAATCCGCTGCGGTTTAGCCAGCTGGTTACCAATTTGCTCTCAAATGCGATTGATGCTTACGATCCCGATGATAATCATACTCGCAAAGTGGCGGTTTCGCTAAAGAGCGTTGATGGCCAGGCATGTTTGTCGGTGAAAGATTGGGGCCGAGGCATAGAACCCGAGAATATCGGCAAGATCTTTGAGCCGTTCTTTACCACGAAAGACGCCAGAGAGGGCACTGGCCTTGGTCTTTCGATCGCGAGGGATGTGGTGGAAAAAGGATTTGGAGGAAGAATTTCTGTACAAAGTTCGCCGAAAGGCGGCACTGAGTTCGTCATATTTATTCCTATTAACGACCCTAATAAATGACCCACCCTAAGGATATCGGCTCCTTTATCAGACGCGGTAGTTCTTATATTAGTTCTCAACAAAAACGCGACGGGAGTTTTGTAACTTTCGCCTCCCGGGATAGCGTTAATTTTTCGAATCCAATTGAATGTCCGTCCGCGTTTGCATCATACCTGATTTTATTGGCGTTGCATGACATCTGCCACCCCAGGCTTACCAAGGCTAAAGATCGGGCATTAGATTTCCTGTTAAATCAGGCCAGTAAGCACTGGTCATTTAATTATTGGGCGCGTAGCTCCGACCAAGCTAAATCACAACCGTATCCCGACGATCTCGACGACACCAGTTGCGCCTTAGCCGCCTTAATGAAGTACAAGGCGGAATTAGTTACCGGTGAGGTTATGGCAAGCTTGGTCAGATTACTCACTTCAGTGGAAAGCAAGGAGGGCGGACCGTATGCGACCTGGCTAGTACCACCATCGTCACCGAAGGTATGGAGGGACGTTGATCTAGCGGTTAATTGCAATATAGCTTATCTGTTGTCGTTGCATGATATATCAATGGAATCAATAAATGCGATGGTGGAAGAAGCAGCATCCTTAGATAGTTATTGTTCTTCTTATTATCCTTCCTGTTTTCCGATTATCTATTTCATTTCACGATTCTACCAGGGAGAGAAGAAGGATCATATCGTACGTTTTCTACTTTCTCGTCAGAACCAGGATGGATCGTGGGGCAACTATTTAGATTCATCTTTGGCCGTTTCAGCTTTATTGAACTTTGGCTACCAGGGCGACCTGACGAATTGTATAGAATTCTTACTAAAACTCAACATCGCAGATCCGCCAGCAATCCCCTTTTATGTCGGAGCCAATCCGACCCAAGACGGTAATAACTATTATGATGGTTCCCCTGCCCTTACAGCTGCAATGTGTGTGGAAGCATTAAACAAATATAGCCGCCAAAGTACAGTTTTGTCAGGCCAATTAAAGGTGGCTAACCATACCAAAGTTATACAGAAAAGGATTCTTGAGCTCGCTAATAAAAGAGCGGAGTGGTCGGGTAAAGAGCTTGGAGGCGAATTAAATAAGCTAACTAATGATTTAGCCAACAGCCGTAACGGCGAGCAGATTCTGCTATTACCCGATATATTTAATAAATGCATCAGCGCACCAACTACTGACGAGAGCATGATTGTATCCCTGGGACTAGCCAATCTATATGGCTGGATTGCCTATACTGTCTATGACGACTTCCTGGACGACGAGGGCCAAAGCAAGCTGCTCCCCCTAGCAAATCTATGTTTACGCGAACTTACCGCCATCTACGCTACGTTGCTACCCAAAAGCACAGAAATGGCGAAAGTGTTTCGCCGTATTATGGATGGCATCGACAAGGCCAACGAATGGGAGATCCGCAGTTGCCGATCCGAACTTTCGAGGGATAGACTCATCTTGCCCGATTCGCTACCCGATTACTCTGATCGCTCCGTCCTGTCTGACCGGTCCCTTGGACATGCCCTAGGACCTTTGGCCATATTGCTCGAACAAGGCTATTTAGAGAGTTCTCTTGAATTTAAATCCACCCTGTCCTTTTTTCAGCACTATATCATTGCCAAACAGCTAAACGACGACGCCCACGATTGGGAGGTAGACCTCAAGCGCGGTCACTTAAGTTACGCTGTCGTGCTCATTCTGGCCTTGTGGAAGCAAAGGCACCAACAGAGAAAGACGGTTTCATTTACAAATGATTGGCAAGAATTAGAGAGTATTTTCTGGCATGAAGTAATCGATGAGATTTGCGTTACCGCACTAGAGCATTTACGCCTGGCTAGCAGGTCGCTACAAGAAAATCGAATATTAGCAAACAGTGCGCCACTGGAAAGACTATTGAAGCCCATAGAAGACTCAACAAAGCAAGCCATCACCGAGAAACGAAAAGCAACTGATTTTATTAATTGTTACGCGAATGGCTAGTTTGGGATTGGGCCGACAGGATGGTTGCGAGCTCTTTGTGTGCGGCATATAGCAAACCAGAAATCAACCGTTTATGTTTTATGCTGTTGCAAGATGGAAGCGGTTGACTTTTTTAGTGGATAATGTATTAATACTATTACTTGCCGGACGAGAGGAGTCAGACCAGTGCTGGACGAATTGGTTCGAATTTCGAGCATCAAAGTGCCGCTTGAAGGTATCGAGACCATGAGTGATCACGCTTTTATGAGCATGCTGGGCAACTGCGAGATGGAAATCGCGGCCCAAGCACTGCTTGCCTTCTCCAAGAATGCCGGAGAGTGGGTCGGCGTTCCACGCAAGCGTCTAGTCAACGATAGCGAGGATGGCTCTATCGAGCATGGTATCTGGGGGCTGGAGTATTATGGCTGGATCATGGTCATCGCGGCCCACAACCAGGAGTACATCCTCCCTACCCGCGATCTGGCGGAAAAGATCTACGAGCGCCAAACCGGCCAGAAGGTCCCGGTTGACCCAATGGCAGAGGCGCTAGCGATGGAGCTTTGATTCACAGGTTCAAGTTGCGGCATCACCACCAAACCACCCAATGGGTGGTTTTTATTTGTTGTCGCCAGAGACGCCGACAACCTCACTGCTGCTTGGAGCCGGAGTTTTTGCCATTGAAGTATATGGAAATATGTCTGCCAACTCTCCTGAGTAGTAAAATTCGTGAGCTAGAGAACCGAATGTGTAATTGGTGCCTTTAATGTCGATATACGAACCGCCAACTTGCGGCTCCGCTTTTGGCTTTGACTTGCCAAAACCAAGATTAAACAGGGTGGCGAGGATTTCCGGCCGATCACCAATATCGTAACCGGCACGTTCCCATTGTTTAATGGTCTGAGCAATATAAAATGAACCATATAGATAAGAGTAATAGTGATCCCGGTCATTAGCTAGACGATTATAGCGCTCGCCGGCAACATCCTCAGACGAAAAGATTAAAGTTCGCTCGTAATCCTGGCCTAGATAATAGTCTGAATTTGGGTTTTTGAGATTTTCCTCAATTTTAATGGCGGTTTCCTCTTTGATA
>JAKJEK010000144.1 GCA_022705465.1 Patescibacteria group bacterium
TCAGCAAAGCCAACCATCACAGATGTTGCGCCAACAAGAGCATCATCAAGCCCTGTTACATTAAGTTTTTCCAGAACGCGCTTTAATAATGTGTTTTTAACAACGCGATACTGAACGCCTTTCGCTTTTAAATTTCTACGAAGAGCGTTATCCTTATCAACGGTCATCCCTTGATAATTAAGCAAATAGACTGCAGAAGCATCCTTGAAAGACTCAACGATAGCATCCACGGTCTGTTGTTTTTTTACTACAGCTTTCATGGTTACTCCTATCGGGTCAAGCCTAAATCAAGTTTAATGCTAGGTGTCATAGTTGCCGTCAAAGAAAGACTCTTAATGTAAGTACCCTTTGATGTTTGTGGCTTTGCTTTCACGACAGAATCAATAACGCTCTGAATATTTTCAGACAATTGTTCTGTGCTGAAAGACAATTTGCCTACTGGCGTATGCACGTTCGCACCCTTGTCCACGCGGTATTGGATTTTTCCAGCCTTAAGTTCTTTAACAGTTTGAGCTACGTTTATAGTAACTGTGCCTGCCTTAGGACTTGGCATTAATCCGCGAGGACCGAGAACTTTTGCGACCTTGCTAATCACCGGCATCATGTCGGGAGTTGCAACGACAGCATCGAATTCGAGCCAACCGCCTTGGATTTTCTGAACCAAGTCATCACCACCAGCTGCATCTGCGCCAGCGCCTTTCGCAACTTCCAGATTGTTATCCTTACAGAATACGATTACGCGAACGTTTCGCCCGGTGCCATGTGGCAACACGACCGTGCCACGAACCACTTGGTCGGAATGTTTGGGGTCCACACCGAGATTAAAATGGACTTCGACTGTTTGGTCGAATTTAACCTCGGACTTTTTAAGAATTTGAATAGCATCAGCTAAACCATACTTTTCAGCACGGTTGTAGGCTTCTGCCAATTTATTGTATTTTTTTCCTCTGAACATGGTGTTTCCTGTCAGATACGTAACGGTGAATTACCTGCCTCTCAATCTACTATATCAACGCCCATGGAACGAGCAGTACCCGCAACCATACGCATAGCAGCTTCGAGGTCGATTGTGTTCAAATCCGGCATCTTTTGCTGAGCAATAGCACGAATTTGGGCCTGAGTGATTTTACCAACTTTTTTACGGTTAGGTTCACCCGAAGCACTCTCTATGCCAACTGCCTTCTTAATAAGAATTGCAACTGGCGGAACTTTTGTGATAAATGTAAAGCTTTTATCAGCAAAAACAGTGATTACAACAGGAATAATCATTCCTTTTGAATCTTGTGTCTTTGCATTAAACTGCTTACAAAACTCCATAATGTTCACACCCTTTTGACCAAGGGCGGGACCTACTGGAGGCGACGGGTTTGCTGATCCGCCGGGAATCTGGAGTTTAATGTAACCCGTGATTTTCTTTGCCACTTTGATTTCTCCGTTTCAAAAACCCAATTATTGTTTAAGAGACCGCTTCTACTTGATTAAAACCAAGTTCCACTGGAGTAGATCGACCGAAGACAGAAACCATCACTTTTAACTTTGACTTATCTGTCATTATTTCTTCTACCGTGCCCACAAAGCCCTTGAAAGGACCTTCCTTGATGCAAACACTATCTCCAACAACATAAGGAATTTGGATCTCACCTTCTAGGTTGTCTTCAGGATCAACTCCTAAAAGGCGATCGACCTCGCTCTTACGTAGTGGCACAGGCACTTTATTCAAGCGACTTGTCCCACCAAAATGAGTAACACCTTGGATGGTTGTTACTAGGTGCTGGGTGAGCTCATCCAGCTCCATTTCTACAATGATGTAAGCAGGGAACAAATTCTGCATCATGGTTTTTCTTTTACCACGAACATTAGTTGTCACCGACTTTTGCGGCACCAAAATGCGACCGAACTTATCTTGAACGCCTTCACGCTCAATCATCATTTCAAGATGTTTTTTGATGTTGTTTTCCTGACCGGAAAAAGTATGAACAGCGTACCATTGCATAAGTTACCCGCGTCCTAAAAACTTTTCGACAATCCAAGATAATCCAAAATCAAGACCGGCAATATAACAACCCATAATAACACTAAATATAATTACTACGAGAGTAGAACCTTTTAATTCTTCCCAAGTTGGCCAGGTTACTTTCTTTAATTCCTGAATAACTTCTTTAATATATTGCTGGATTTTTTGCATTTGACAACTCCGAAGTGTGAGCAGGTCAGGAGGGAATCGAACCCCCAACCGACGGTTTTGGAGACCGTAACTCTACCAATTGAGCTACTGA
>JAKJEK010000145.1 GCA_022705465.1 Patescibacteria group bacterium
TTGGCAACGACTACATTAAATTAGTTGAACCTTTTGTTAAGGATAAAGAAGATAACGAATTGTCGGAGACCAGGTTTGCTCACTTAAAATTGCGCCTTTCCTCTTCCAGGGAAATTCCTCCTCTGGTGTATGAGAGATCGGATTTACTAAAGTAGAGCTGAATCTTTATAGATATCCTGCCTTATCGAGTGAAATGAGGTTGCCTTAGCATCTTGGGCCAGCCTCGAGTTATTTTCAATAGCGTGGAAAATGTGATTCAGTAAGGGGCTGATAAAGACAGACATTTAAGCCAAGCGAACAGAAACAGGAGATGTTGGCACTTCCGCGATTGGAGGGGGCATTTGGTATGGGGTATAAATAAGATAATCGAGCGGATTGATTAGCAGAACTTAAAATTCAGTAAGCGAGTGTATTTTCTAATAAAATCTTGTACAATTAATTAATGGAACAATATTGATTTCGCCTTCGTCTTAGTTTAGCCTAAGTAATTCTTAAGATTTAAGGAGATTTATCATGGAAAGCTTAAATAATAAATTTATCCTAACAAAAATAATCAGTTTGGTTTTGGTAGGGGTATTCTTCTTGAGCGCTTGTAATGTACCTGCGCAACCGACGGCCGATCTTGATGATGCGGTTGAAAAGGCAATGCAAACTTTGCAGGCTCAATCAACCCAACAAGCTTTTGAGACTCTGGTTGCACAGCTCACCCAAGTCGCCCAGGAATCACCCACATCAGCCGTTGAAGACACAGCTACGCTGGCTCCGCCAACCGCGACGCCAACGCAAGTGCCACCTACGGCTACTTCGCTGCCCCCAACCGCAACGGCAGTCCCACCCACGGCAACGCGCATTCCCCCCACAGCCACACCCATACCTTGCAACCTGGCAAGATTTGAAAAAGATGTCACGGTGCCTGATGGAACCACTATGGCTCCTGGTGAAGGTTTTATCAAAACATGGCGTCTTAGCAATATCGGTACCTGCACTTGGACCACGGATTATGACCTGGTGTTTGTAACTGGTACTGCGATGAGCGCAGCTGCTGGGATTGACTTGCCCCGCAGTGTGGCGCCAGGCGATTCTATCGATCTTTCAGTTGCGATGGTTGCACCTACAACCGCTGGAGAATATACCAGTTATTGGATGCTTAGGACTGGTTCGGGGGCTCGCTTTGGTGTCGGAAAAGATGGGCTATCTTCTATCTGGGTCAAAATCAAAGTCGTAGCCACAACGGGTGAAGTTTACAGCTTTGCCAACAAGGCTTGTGAGGCGACCTGGTCCAGTGGCAGCACAAACCCGCTCCCTTGCCCAGGCTCTGAATCCAATGTCACGAGTGGTTACGTTCTAATAAAAAATGAGCCTTACCGCGAAGATGGTGGAAAAGAAAACGAGATTGGGCTGATTACCCGACCAAACAATGCCGCGGATGGCCGCATTACAGGGATTTATCCATCCTTCCTGGTTCAAAACGGCGATAAATTCAGGACCACGGTAAACTGCGAGTATAACAGTCCCAATTGCAATGTCCATTTTGAACTAAAATACCGAATTGGGAGTGGTGCAGTGCAGTCCTTGTTTACCCGCCACGAAAAATACGAAGGTGGCTACCAGTTTGTCGAGGTTGACCTGAGCCCCTTAGCCGGGAAGAATGTGACCTTCATCCTTGAGGTTCGCAACGGTACCAGTAGCTCAGACAATAAAGCCCTATGGATTAGGCCGAGTATTTGGCGCTAATCGATAGCAAACTTCGACCCCTCAACAAAATGAGGGGTCGTTTTTTATACCTGATGAGTTCTGATAAAGATTTCTAGATTATCGTTATGATAAAATTGAAAATAATAATTCTACTTACTCGATAAGGATTGGTAAAAAATGATTCGACGAAAAATGGTTGCTGGGAACTGGAAGATGAATAAAACCCTTTACGAGACCAGGGACTTGCTAAAAGAAATGGTGCCAGAATTAAAGGATATAACAGATGTTGATATTGTTGTCTGTCCACCTTTTGTAAGTTTGGGCGTAGCGGTTAGAGAGACGGCTGACACACCCATCCAACTTGGTGCACAAAATTTGCACTGGGAAGCATCCGGTGCTTACACGGGTGAAATTTCCCCCGCTATGTTAGTGGATTTGTGCCGGTACGTCATCATTGGGCACTCTGAAAGGCGTGCCATGTTTGGGGAGACTGACGAAAGTGTCAACAAAAAAGTAAAGGCAGCCCTGCAGGCTGGTTTGCTTCCGATCATGTGTGTTGGGGAAACACTT
>JAKJEK010000146.1 GCA_022705465.1 Patescibacteria group bacterium
TTTCTTACTGACCACTCTTTGCGCTGCTAGTTGCCCGCATGCGGCTGAAATATCCCTACCATGCGCAAAGCGTTGTGTAACTTCAATCCCATTGTCTTCTAGCGTTTTCCTAAACTCCTGCACTGTTTGTTTATCTGAAACGCTGTATTCACCAGTATAATTATAGGGTATTAGATTAACAAAACCCAACACCCCTTTTAGTAATTTGACCAATTGCATTGAACAATCTTTTGAGTCATTTACTCCAGAAATCAGTAAATACTCAAACATTACCCTTCTTCGTTTTTTTGAGATATACTTTTTTACTTCGCTCATTAGATCGTCCAACGGAAACCGGTTATTGACAGGCATCAATTTGCTACGCAAAGAACCCTCGGGAGCATGCAAAGAAATTGCTAGATTTATATCCATCTCCTCATCTGACAAGCGCCGAATGCCCGGTATTATTCCGCAAGTTGAAACCGAAATCTTCCTCGCACCAATGCCAAAGATATCCTTGGAGTTAACAATCCTAAGTGCCTGAATAACATTGTCGTAATTTAACATGGGCTCGCCCATTCCCATCACTACAACATTCGTCACTCCCTGTTGATGTGGTTTAAGATATCTCGCAAACAACAAAACCTGCATAACAATTTCAAACTTGGTTAAATTTCTCCTATATCCCAGTCTGCCGGTAGCACAAAATGAACAAGCCATCGAACAGCCAGCTTGAGAGGACACGCAGACCGTATTGCGATCTTTGTGCCGCATCAACACTGCCTCGATATTATTACCGTCCGAAAGGTGAATTAATGCCTTCACGGTCGTACCGTCAGATAATTCATATAACGTGTGATTAATCACCAACGGAAATTCAGAATTAAGTTTGGATTTCAACTCTTTTGGCAAAACCGATACCTGACTCCAATCATCTGCCAATTCGAGAAATATCGCCCGAACCGCCTGTTTATATCTATATCCAGGCTCATTCTCCAATACACGTTTAAGTAATTCAAAATCCATTTGATCCTTGCTTATTACCAATATCGTTTCATAATTTAACGCGCTCCAGTATCTCATACTCTGCCCCGCCAGGCAACAGGTGTGACTTAAGCAGAGTCAGGTATCTTATTGTCTCTTGCCACTCCACATGTACTGGAAAGTTCCCGGCAAAACTGAACACCTTGGCACCGACCGATTGTGATATGAGGCATTGCCACCAATCCGGTACCATCCGCATCTAACAACTTTTTAACCCTTTGATAAGTATCATTGATTGTATTATTTTCTGGCGCTACCGCCCAAACTAGCCGTGGTTTCGACCGATTCGGTCCAAGGTCGACTTTCCGGAAACATAAATCTATCGGCCCAACTCCGCCACCAATCAATTGCAGCCGTTCTTGTATTGATCGAATATCATGGGTATGCCACGGTGGAATAAGTGTTATATGCAAATTGCGCGGTTTGATCCATCTGATACCTCGCATATCCCCATGCTGTCGTTGCCAGTCAGCCAACTTGTCGGTAAGTTCTTTTGATGGTTCCAGTGCAACAAATATTCGGTGTTTCATGTTTCACCACGCATTTTGCTTAGATCAACCGCAGTCACACCCCTTGCTTCGCAACAATTCTTTCTGTTCCTCTATTGTGTTAATCATCGTGTCCTGGTCAGAGCTACCAGTTGCCCTACTTACATCCAGAGGCGACTTATGCTTATATCCCCGACTCATCATCTCTTTGACTTCATCTTCGTGCCGCAGATATAAAGCAGCCAACTTTCCCTCCCAACGTTTCACTTCCGGATGGTTACGATAACCTCTTCGGCCTTCCGTCAATATTTCCCAAATCGCGTGAAGCTCCCGATGTTCTCCAAGCAGGTGTTCCCTGCATAAATATTTTGGGCTTAGATCCCAGATTCTCATTCTAATAACGGGCAAAAATAATAAACAATACCAGTAATAACAATGCCAATGTCAGGTTAATTAAAATTCCTGTGAGCGACCCAATCAAGCTGCCAGCAGCTGCTTTTACAGCCCTCTGCTTATTGCGATGACTGTACCACTCCGCGATTGCCACACCAGCAAACAGACCAATTATGCCGCCAAACGGCGGAAGTAATACCAAACCCAGAATTAACCCAACAAATCCGTACAGTACCGCTTTTTTGGAAGCACCTCCATACCTTGCGCCCAGTATTCCAGCAAAATAATCAACGGCTATCGATGCTGCCGCCGGAATTGCCAAAACCAGCAACTCCCAAGGCTGCAA
>JAKJEK010000147.1 GCA_022705465.1 Patescibacteria group bacterium
CCTTCCGCCATACTTGTGCTGAACGATGCGCATTCCAGAGGAGGGAATATGCCCCAAACAAAACATATTGTATCTTTGGGTCATGACAAAGGCCAGGAAAAACCAATCTTGGAGTGGCAAGGGTTGGAATACGAGATACGGGAGGTTAATGCCCGTCGTGTTGTGCAGGTAATCGCAGTGGCTTTGATTGTTTCCGTTGTGTTTGTTTTGGCTGATTTGCCCAGCGCCGCCTATTTGGTTATGATTAGTGCCGTGGTTAGTTTGATTATCCCCAAGACTCCGCCCAAAAAAGTCCGATGCTTCGCATACAACGAGGGAGTTGTGGTAGGAGATCAAATATACCACTATAATCAGATCAAACACTTCACTGTTTCGGCCGGATCGCATCCCCATATCAAGTTGCAACTTATCGGCAAGCTTGCCGGCGAAGTCACCGTACCGCTGCCTAGATCGAATTGGATTGAGGTTCAGAAAGCAATGGCAGAGCACCTGCCAGAGGAACAACGTCGTTCATTTGATCTTTCGGAAGCAATAAACAACCTTTTTCAATTTTAGTTTGTCCCCGTAGCTCAGCTGGATAGAGCGTCGGCTTGCGGAGCCGAAGGCCACAGGTTCAAATCCTGTCGGGGATACCAAATACAAACAGAATAGGATAGGCGTTAAATAATGCAGTTATATACTGCATTATTTTAGTTTTTAGCCAAAGCTGCCAAGCCTGAAACACGGATAAAATTATATTGACTACACATTCTTGGACTGATACTTGTTATAAGTTAGCAATGCATAATTATAGGGAAAACCGATATGATTAAAAAAGAAATTCTCAAAAACGGCACAAGGGTGATTTTGATACCCAACAATTCAACCGGTGTTATTTCGGCAATGGTGATGTTTGGTGTTGGCAGTCGATACGAGAATGACAAAATTGCTGGGATTTCCCATCTATTGGAGCACATGCACTACAAAGGAACGGGTAAACGCGCGACCGCAATTGATGTTGCCGAATTTATTGAATCTATCGGTGGCGAACACAACGCTTTCACAAGTAAGGAATACACAGGCTATTATGTTAAAGTTGCCTCCCGTCACTTGGAGAAGTCCTACGATTTTTTGTCGGACATACTGCTCAACTCCCGGTTTCAAGCGGACGAGCTTGAAAGAGAAAAGAGCGTGGTAGTAGAAGAGATCAAAATGTACGAGGATAGCCCGATGGATATGGTCGGGAGCAAATTCGAGGAATCTCTGTTTGGCAACAACGCTCTAGGTCGGGATGTGATTGGTTTTAGGGAGTCGGTTTTAGCTACCACCAGGGGGAACCTGGTTGATTTCCGTAGCCGTTACTATACCGGCCCCAACACAGTGATTGTTTTGTCTGGAAATTTCAATGGATTAAGTGACAATGAATTGCTCGCTCTTACAGAAAAATACTTTACCTTTTCCTCTAGTCTTACCCCTGATGCACTGCCCGTTACTCCCCAATGCGAAAGGCTGCATCTGGTGGAAAAACCAACAGAACAATCGCATTTAGTGATTGGCTTTCAGGGGGCACCGTTTGCGCATCCGGATCGGTATAAGCTTAAAATCCTGGCAGTCATTCTTGGAGGATCAATGAGCTCTCGTATGTTTGAGGAAATACGCGAGAAGCGGGGACTTGCTTATGCTGTTAGGTGTACCACGTCAAGTTATAGTGACGCCGGTACCATTGAAACGCAAGTGGGTGTGCCGCACGCGAAGGTGATAGAGGCAGTTAAAGCAGTGATGAATGAATACGGAAAGATTAGAAAAGAAGAGGTTGGTGAGCGTGAGCTAAGGAAAGCCAAAGAGATCATTTATGGTAAGCTACTCATCTCATTTGAAGATTCTCTGGATGTGGCCTCGCACCATGCCATCAGCGAAACACTGGCCGGTCAATCTTTTACGCCGGAAGAATTAATGGCAATTTATGAAAAAATTACTGCCCAGGATATTCTGGAAGTAGCAAATAAATATTTCGTTTCAGACCGCCTAAGCCTCGCATATATCGGCCCAGGCGTCAGTCGGGAGGACACGGAAAAGGCTTTGACATTGTAGTTTCAATATGATTCGATAAGTGCACATAAGAACTAAATTAAATAAAGGAGCCCTATGTCCCAAACACAAAAACGTGTTCCTGATATAGTTGTTGAACGTACGTTTCTTATGATTAAACCTGATGGTGTTGAGCGGGG
>JAKJEK010000148.1 GCA_022705465.1 Patescibacteria group bacterium
AATAACGCAAGTGGGAAAGGTATACCAAATCTCAGATTTAGTAAAGCCGAGGTATATGCACCAATACCTGCAAAGGTAGCATGAGCCAATGAAAACTGACCCGTCAATCCAGTGATAACATGCAAGCCCAATGCAGAAACGATATTAATACAAGTAATTATGATAATATGCTGTGCTACATTGCTCATTTTAATTACGACCTAACTGTGACACGTTTACCCAAAATTCCGGAGGGTCGAGCCAATAGAATAATAATTAACAATGTAAACGCCACCGCATCGCGCCATGAAGAGGATAAATATGCTGTAGCAAAAATTTCTGATAGTCCTAAAATAAAGCCACCTATCACAGCACCTCGCACACTTCCGATACCACCCAGGACTGCAGCAATAAACGCTTTAATCCCAAATAAAGAACCGATGGTAGGATAAAAAGCATTATAGTAAACTGCTACTAGTACACCTGCCGCAGCTCCAAGAGAAGAACCGAGAAAAAATGTTAGGCTGATCACTTTATTTGTAGAAATTCCCATTAGACTGGTCGCTTCAAAATTTTCTGCTGTTGCTCTCATAGCCATCCCAAGCCTGGTTCTTTGAACTAATTGATCTAAACCCACCATCAAAACAATTGCAACAATTAATATAATAATTTGCAAAATAGATATCTGAACACCCAAAAAAGAAACATGTGGAAACTGGTATTGAAGGGGATATCGTTCAGTCTGAGGACCAATTAATAAGATAATAGCTGTCTGGAGTGTTACAGAAACCCCAATGCTGCTGATCATTGGAGCTAATCTACCTGCTTTTCTGAGTGGACGGTAAGCAACTCTTTCAACAAACATACCTAACATTCCAGTAATTATCATGGAAAGTATCAACACTGGAAGTAAACTAAGATGTACGTAAGATACAAGGACAAACCCAATATATGCACCTATCATAAATAAATCGCCGTGCGCAAAGTTTATAAATCCAAGAATTCCATAGACTTGTGAATACCCCAAGGCAATTAGTGCATAGACACTGCCAATTGTTAATCCGTTGACAATTTGATTGATTAACAACTCAATCTCCTTTCAATAATAATCTAATCTTCCTGATGGCTGTGACCAGCCATCAGGAAGAAAAATAAACCTCTTATTGCGTAGCGTCTTGTACTTTGACTAAAAGGAACTCGCCATTTTGATGTTCGAGAATAAAGGTGGACATTATTGTTTCCCTGTTCTCATCAAAGCTGATTGTTCCTTCCACGCCTTCAAAGTCTCTGATTTGGGCAAAAGCATCTCTAAACTTAGCGCGATCAGGGCCAGAAACTTTGAGCGCTTCAAACATCATCAAGGCAACATCATAAGCTGATGCTGCAGCAGCTTCAGGTTGGGCATCATAGCGTTTAACAAATTCCTCGGTAAAAGCTTTAGCTTTAGGGGCATCATATGCACTGTTGAAGCTACTGTAAAGATAAACTCCATTGGTCGCTTCGCCTCCAATGTTATGGAGTGTTTCGGAATCATTGATGCCGTCGCCGCCAAAGAATGGCACATTTAAGCCTTGCTTTTTTGCCTCAATCGCTACCAGAGATCCTTCAGCTGCGTACCCTGCTAGAATTATTGCTTCAGGTTTTGCCCGAACAATCTTAGTGACCTGAGCGGAAAAATCGGTATCTCCATCGGTGTAAGTTTCAACAGCAACCATCTCTATACCTATTTTTTGGACTTCCGTAGACCAGAGTTTTTGCGCCGCAACACTATAATCGTTATTTAGCGAGTAAACCATTGCTACTTTCGTTAACTCAAACTTTTCTTTTGCCCATGTTAATATTGCAGGAATAGCAACAGCAGCCGTATTAGCAACCCTGAAGGAGTATTTTCCAATAGCTGGGATACCATCTGCGGTCGTCGCAAACCCACACATAACCAACCCGCCTTGATCGGCAATGGGTGCTCCAATAAAATTATCGCCACTTACCACAGATCCAATTACCGCAATGACATCTGGATCTTCGACAAAACGCTTCATAATGGTAGCAACTTCCGTCTTATCACTACGGTTGTCTTGGTAATCTACTTCCACCTTAAGACCATTAATACCACCTAGGGCGTTAATTTCATCAACTGCAATTTGGACAGCTTGTTGTCCTCGAATCCCCCAAAAGGCATTATTACCACTCATAGGCGCAACAAAACCAAGCTTGATT
>JAKJEK010000019.1 GCA_022705465.1 Patescibacteria group bacterium
CACGGTTTATCAAACCGAAGGTAGAAAGTATAACTTTGCTATTGAGACCCAAGCCTTTTTTGACATTGCTCTTTTCATCGAATCGAACGTTCGGGACACCGTGAGGAACGATTTTAATTTTATTTGGGTTAACATCGAAAGTGTCGAGTAGGATTTTTTTTGCGTTCTGGGTCATGACAACGACAGACTCTGACAGGTCAATAATGCGCTGGGTAAGCTTATACCGATGTTCACGGTGCTCCCTGAGAACAGAGTGGAAGCTGGTAACTACCGGCTTGTTAACATTTTCCAAAAAGGCCAAAATATAATCACCATCTTTGCCGCCAAAGATGCCGTACTCATGCTGAAGACTTATAACCTCGATAGAACTACGATTAACATGGTCGGCAGCCCGGACATAAGATTGTTTGTCGAATTGATCAATCTCAAATACTACTTTGTCCGAGTAAGGATAGTTGCCGATCTCATCGCTCACCGCAATTACTTTACTGGCGTTTTCAACATACAAATTGTCGAAAGTGCGCACCAGCGCTTTAGCAAACGTGGCGATTCCACATTCCCTGGGAGGATAGGTGGTTAAAAACGCAATTTCGATTTTTGATTTATCCATAGCAACCATCCTTTACCGCTAATTCGTAGGCAAGTATAAACTCTAGTAATCCATGCGACAACATCAAACGAAAAAATTATCGCAACGAAACCGCATGTTAGCCATGAACCATCTCGCCATGCATGCGTTTAGCGATCTCATAAAACAATCGCTCCCTCTCAATTGTAGCAACACCAATACAGCGATCAGCTGCTCCGTAGTAGACGAAGAACTTATCGTCCTTTTCAACCACACCACAGGTGAAGACCACATTTGGAACCAGGCCTTCCTTCTCGTATGGCTTTTCCGGTTCCAATACCGGTTCCTCGCTACGATACAAAACTTTTGTCGGATCATCAAGGTCCAGCAGAATAATCCCCAAGCGATAGATATTTTGATGATCGGTACCGTGATAAAACAGCAACCAGCCATGCTCCGTTTTAATTGGCGGTGAGCCGGCACCGATTTTACCGGAATCCCAGGAATTTTTCCTGGTTTTTAACAGAATGCGATGATCGTACCAATTTTCCAGATCTTGCGAGTAAGCAATCCAGATGCGATGAAGAATAACATACTGGCCATCAATCATCTCCGGGAAAAGGGCGGCGTCTTTACTATCAACGCTATGGATAACTACCCCTTGCCGATGGTAAGTGGAGAAATCCTTGGTCGAAATCATAGACACCCTTACCCGCCACGGCGCAAACGAGGTAGAAAATTGAGAACGCGGAAAAGTGGCGGGGTGGACAGAAGCAGAACAATAGACGATGTAGTAGGTATCGCCAATTCTGGTAATGCGGGGATCTTCACATCCTAAACGCTCATATGAATCAAACGGGTCGGACTCAAAAACAGGCACATCGGAAAATCCCTTAAAATTGTACCCATCAGTCGAATAGGCGTACCCAAACCTGGAGATGCGATCTCCACCTAGCGCACGATACAACATATGTATTTTTCCGTTATCATTAATAACGGCAGGATTAAAGACTGCTCCAGACTCCCACCAAACCCCGGATCTGGGTGAGATGATTGGATTTTTGTCATAGCGTGCAAGCTTGAGCATGTTTCCTCCAAGCACTCGAATATTTAACGTAGTAATAATGGCATTAACGCCGACAAATCGTGTATGGGCTCTTTTTCGATGACGATTTTGTCCAATAGGGTATGATAATAATTAAACCTGGCGTCAATCGTCTCCTTATCCCATTTTAACTCTTCCGGTTTTTCCGCCCAGGACTGGAGGTGCCAAACCCAATACGGAAAGCGGTTCATGCCATGGAAGACGACCATCGGCACCATAGCACCAATAAAGTGTTTTTTCTCTTCTTTGCTCAGGTGATGAACATAAGACTCTCATAAGCTTTCTTTTGCAACTGGGGATACTGCCAAAGCGATAGCCAGATCTTAACAAAATCCTCAGCAATGTTGCCCCAGTGTATATGTGCCCAATCAATAATATAGAGTTGCTCTTTGGCGAAAACCAGATTGCCCCAGTGATAATCACCATGGGCCATAACCAGGTAATCCAGTAACGATGAGCGGTGGCGCTCAAACAGTTCGACGACTTCCTGCTGAAAATTGGGAAAATAAGGCTTTGTCCACTCTTCATTTTCAGCAATTTGATCTAGATAAAAATCCAGGGATGGGATCTCGATACCAGCATCAGCAGCATCGCCGAGTCGGACACGGGACATTTCGCGAAGAGCAGACAGGGCTTTGCGAGTGCAGAAACTAATCCGGCTCGCGCTATTGGCTCCGAGCGATTCAAAATCCCCAACTACATCACCAGGAATGAGCTCACGTAAATACCAGCAGTACGGCTCTTTCTCAGATTCGGTGATGATCGGCGTGCTAAATTGATGGAAGGTGCGACGCGTAAATAATTCGCTAAAAATTATTTCATTTTTTAAGGTGGCCAGATAGCCATCATCATGGGCAATTAGAATCTTGAAGAACAACTCTTGGTTATTATTGTTACGACACTTGGTGCTATACATCTTGTCTCCCTGCATCCTGGCTGCTGCCAAGAAATCATGAGGAGACTTATCCGGTACAAGCTTATGATCGTGAAAGATGGCATCAATTTTATCTTCTATGCCTTTGATCAGCATGGGCTATTCCACATGAACATTACTGGTAAGCTTTTCTTTGTCGCCTCTTCGCCGCGCAAGTAGGCGGCGGCGGCTTCCGGAGGCATGACGTTGATAATGACATCGCTGCCAATTTCGAATCCGCCATAGGTTGTAACTCTCGGGGTAATCTCAACATGCCAGTGATATGAGGCTGATCCATCAACAATAGTGGGAAGTGTATGAATATAGAAGTTTAACGATGGGTTATGCAGGACGGTATCCAAGCGGTTCAAGACTGCCATCATGGCATCCGCCAAGTACTCAAGATGTGTGTTTGTAGCGTGTTCAAACTGGCTCTCGTGACGCCTGGGAATAACCCACGTCTCAAATGGGAAACGCGAAGCGAAAAAATTAATTGCAACAAAAGCATCATTTTCGTACACCAGCCTGGTTCGCTGCTCTAGCTCATGACTAACCATGTCGCAATACACGCATGAACCGTTAATATCGTAATAGTGTTCAGCGCCATGCATTTCCCGACCGACAGTATTGGCGACAATGCCAGAAGCAAACAATTGAGCATGCGGATGAACAACGGATGCACCAGCCTCACCGCCGTGATTATAGATGGGTATTAAAGAAACAACCTGTTCGTGCTGCTTTATCCACAAAAAACGGTCGCGAATGACTTGAAAAAGATCGGTCGCAACAGTTTTGGAGAATTTGGGTAGAGAGAGATCGTGATCTTTAACAACTACCACCTCATGATCGCCAGATGAAGGACGGGCGCGATAAAAACCACCTTCAGCATAGTAGCATTTTGTGCTCTCGCCAAGTTCGTTTTCCTCGAAAGCAGGATAACGATTTTCGATAACATAAACGTGCTCTGACGCTACCTGGCGCACACGTTTGTTTTGTCTGTATTTCTCAGTGCCAACACAAAACGGACAGTCGTCTTTGGGGTGGTCATGAGGATTACGCGTTTTAATAAAATCCTGAGGTCGCTTGGCTCGCTCCGGCGCAACCACAACCCAATCACCGGTAATAATATTTTGTCGCAGTTCTGGCACTTTAGCTCCTCCAAACCTAAGTAGGTCAGCTGTTTTGGATACAGTACACCATAGTTGCGCATATAGCGCCTTGTTAATTAGTCAACTGTTGATTTGTCTGGACATGGCAAATGGCAACGGCCAGGGCATCAGCGGCATCATCTGGCTTTGGGCAATGAGAAAGACCGCAAGTTAGCCGAACCATTTCTTGCACCTGCTTTTTGTCAGCCCGTCCGTAACCGGTTAGAGCCTGTTTAACCTGTAGCGGAGTATATTCAAAAACAGGAACCCGATGCTTCATTACCGCAACAACTGCAGCCCCGCGGGCTTGCGCCACGCTCATGACGGTTTTCTGGTTTTTAAAAAAGAATAATTCCTCAATCGCTACTTCATCAGGATGGTTTGTATTAACTATATCAGAGATCGCAGAAAATAACATCATTAAGCGCGTTGCAAGCGAATGATTGGATTCAGTACGAACACAACCGTACTTTAAGACCTTAAGAGCTTGCCCTCTCTGCTCAACTATCCCCCAACCCATTATATTAGTCCCAGGATCAATGCCCAGAACTGTTCGCGTTGCCACTGCGCTCATAAATATTTCCTATGGAGCATATGGAGTGTGCTCATAAGCGATTGATTACTAGGCCAGATTGGTGTAAACAGAAGTGACATCATCCAGCTCCTCCAGCCGTTCGATCATGCTGTTAACACTTTCTGCCTTATCTTCTGGAAGCTCAACCGGAGTAGTGGCAACCTGTACAACTTCAGCAGAATCGGTAACAACCCCAGCATCCTCAAGAGCTTTCTTAACTGCATGAAGGTTGGAAAAGCCAGTGCGAACAACATAGAAGCCGTCTTCGGAGTCAAAATCTTCCGCACCGGATTCGATAATCGCTAGTTCGAGATCTTCGCCTTTAAGACTGTTTTTTTGACCATCAATGGTGATTTCACCAACTTTATTAAACTGATAAGCAACACTACCTGCTCCAGCGATTGATCCGCCGGCCTTGTTCATAATTGACTTAATCTCAGCAATAGTGCGATTGCGGTTATCGGTCAGGCACTCAATCAGCATGGCTACACCGTTGGGACCGTAAGCCTCATAAACCACCTCTTCAATCCTGGAGGCGTCACCACCTTCCCCCGTTCCCCGCTTAATGGCCCGATCAATGTTTTCTTTAGGCATACTAACCGCTTTGGCGTTGTCGACTGCCATACGAAGCGCGGGGTTGAAATTCGGGTCACCGCTTTTGCCATCTTTGGCGGCAATAGTAATAAGATGAGCCAATTTAGTAAATATTTTCGCCCGTTTTGCATCAACTGCCGCTTTTTTTCGTTTTGTGGTCGCCCACTTGCTATGTCCAGACATACTACTCCTTTCTGCTCTCAATATGAAAAAAGAGGATTGTTTTTGGAGTAATCCCTTCTTTCAGATGAAAGATCCTATCCAGTTCATCTTACTGGTAAACCGAGTTGTTTTCAAGAGTCGATAAGCCGGAGACAATAATCCTTTGTCGTCAGCTAGTGCCGTATCAGTTCGAGTTGCCCTCGGCTAATCCAAAACTCCACGCTACCGTTTTGATCGGTTCGCCACATAACCGATCGCGTCTCCTCGATGATTGCGAGGGCTTCAGGGTGGGGATGTTTATAGCGATTATCTGCGCCAACCGATATGACAGCATAAAGTGGCGCCACTTGCTGTAGTAGCGCGGAGTTTGAGGCATTACGGGAACCGTGGTGGGCAATTTTGATGATCTCTGCTCGTATTTTATTTGGCTTGCTGGCTAGAAGGGCTTGCTGGCTATCGTTTTCTAGATCACCCAGCAAGAGGGCGCACTTTTCGACATAACAAAAACGATTAACAATTGAAATATTGTTTAGATTAGCCGCACCCTCAGCTTCGTAAGGCCAAAGAAACTCAAGCGTGGCGCCTAAGGGCAGAAAAAGAACATTAGAAGGGTCAGGCACACTGATAGCAATATTCTGGCTAATTATTCGCCTGATAAATTCGCTATACGTCGGGCTTTCATCGCCCATGTCGTTCATGAATATCCGATCGATCTTATATCGACTGGCGACATGAATCAGTCCATTATAATGATCGGCGTGCGGATGAGTCAATATAACCATCTCGATGTGCCGGTCAGAGGGCGGCATAACACGGCCCAGTGCGGTTAAGACACTATCATCCGGACCACCATCGATGAGTATTTGGTAGCTGCCGCGCTGGATCAACGCCGCATCGCCTTGTCCTACATCAAAGAAATACAAACTGTATCCATCGGGGTTCGATCCCCGGATAACCTCTGACCAGACAAAGAACAACAGGAACAGCAATAAGGTTAGAATTATCCTGGTTGCCTTTTGCATGTGTATTTAATTTCTCCTTTTCCTGATTATGATAAATGCAATTACTATAAGCCAAGCAGCCAGTGCAAACAGGACATCGACACTACTGTCCAGATGAGTATCGGGCGAGATAACAGCGAATCGTTCAACGACTTGGGTGACGTACTCCAAGGCCGGCCAAAGGAAATACGCGACGATTTTACCAGCATGATAAGCAACCAAGCCAGTCAGGGCGGCCAAAAAAGACAGGGCCATTATGGGGGGAATTATCCACAAGACTGCCAGATTGGCTAAGGGGGCAATGAACGAAACGCGGCCAAATACAAATATAATCAGCGGTAATACTGCAAGTTGTGCGCCGAGAGTTTCAGCTAGTAGCGACCTCGATGATTCCGGGACAATATTGGCGCGGCTGACTGAAAGTGTGTTGCCTATCAAGGGAGACAAATAGATTATGCCTATAAAAGCCAGAAAAGATAACTGGAACCCAATATCAAAAACTAAAAGTGGAGGATGTAATGCAACCATTGAGACTGCTGCCAGCAGCATCAGGTTGGCCTGATCCCCTCTTCTACCAATAGTCTTCCCCAATAGGATTAGTAACGAAAAAATGGCCGCTCTGGTAATGCTTGGCGAAGCACCGGTCAGTATTACAAAAGCTATAACCAATAACGAGCCGATTATTAAGCTTGACCTTCGCCCAAACCGAGATATCAGCAGTGCATTGATGAAAACAATAATAATCGTTACATTGAAGCCGGAGAGAGCGATCAAATGGGTTAAGCCAACGATAGCAAGCTTGTCCTCAAACAAATCAGGAAGATTGCGCCGCAGACCAAAGATAATGCCAGCAGATAATGAGGCGTGCGGCTCGGGCAAGAGGCGATTGAGTGATTGTTCAAGGCGATCGGAGACCTGATGCAGAGAACGGTATATAATAACCTTGACGCTTGAACCAGCCGACAACTTATTTGCCTGAACGTTGAATGCGATAACACCAGCTGCCGGATATTTCTTTAAGTAGCGAGGGTAATCAAACGATTCGATTGGTTGCGGTTTAGCAATTACGCCATGTATTTCCAATACATCGCCGTACACAAAAGTTGGATATGGCGGCAGGTAAAGCATTATGTTGGGACGACGGCACAAAGGATTAACCGTGTCGGTATTGCCGGCATTAACCACCTGTTGCCAGGAATGGATTTTTATCAGAACTTTTTGTTTTTGGGCGCTAACCTCGGGCTTGCTGATAATCTCACCGATAATCACGCCTTCCCGACCAAATTCAAGCTGGCAATCGGTAGTTAAATCAAAGTTATTGTAAACAGCACCACCAAGAGCCAAGAACGATAGAGTAATCGCAATAACACATAAAATTAAATTATTATATAGCCAATTCCATAGGCCAGCAAGTAATAATAAACCGGAGACCCAGGTTAATACAGGCCAAAATGAGGCCGGACCCAAAGCACCGACGGACGCAAAAAAGATGCCAAACAAAAAAGCAATTGAGAGAATAGTAAAGTATCGATGTTTGGGAATCGGATTTCGCACTAATCCCCCGCCAGAAAGATAAATTTCCTATGGATGCCCCTCATATCTTGCGTCTCGAAGGAATTTGCCTTATATATCTTATTGTAGATTAATAAATTCAATATTTATAGTTTATATGACTAAAGTTATGACAAAAGAAAAACACGAACAACAACCAGAAGAGCAAGCAACGGATCAGGATGCATCACGCATTGCCGAACTAGAGAAGCAGGCCGAAGAGTTACGTCTGGGCTGGCAACGCACCCAAGCAGATTTTGTTAATTTCAAAAGACAGACAGAACAAGATCGAAAACGATTAATTAAATTAGCAAATAGCGAATTAATAGCACGACTATTGCCAGTGCTTGATAACTTTGAGCTCGCCACAAGGCATTTACCTGCCGAACTGGAAACTAATAACTGGGCAATCGGTATTAAATTTATTGAAAAGCAGATCTTCGATATTTTGGAGAACGAAGGGTTAGAGCGCATCTCCAGCGTTGGAACCCAGTTTAATCCTGAGGTTCATGAAGCAATTGAGATGGTAGAGTCAGATAGACCGGAAAATGAGGTGGTAGAAGAGGTAAATTCAGGTTATCGTTTTGACGGCGTTCTATTGCGCCCTGCCAAAGTGAAAGTATCGATCGGTTACGAAAATAATAGCCAGACATCAAAATAAGATAGCTACCCATAACAAAAGATTAGCATCTCACGGAAGCTTGTACTAATGATTTTTGCTCTACGGTTGGCCTGCTTGACATAATGTAAAGTTTGCTTTACATTATATTTTGTAAGGAACAACTTGGACACTAATTTGCAAGGAGCGCACAATGGGAAAAATAATTGGCATCGATTTGGGAACTACCTTTTCGGCTGTTGCTGTAATGGAAGGTGGCGAAGCGAAAATTATTCCAAGCACCGAGGGTACCCGAACTACGCCTTCAACCATAGCAGAAACGAAAAAGGGCGACCGCCTGGTAGGTTGGCCAGCCCGACGGCAGGCAATCACAAATCCGTCAAACACGATCTATTCAGTGAAGCGTTTTATTGGCCGAAAGTTTGATGATCCAGAGGTTCAGGACGATATTAAAAAAGTCTCCTATGAAGTTAAGAAGGCATTAGATGGCTCGATCCGGGTAATCATGAACGGTAAAGAGTATAGCCCTCAAGAAATTTCGGCTTTTTTGTTGCAAAAACTCAAATCGGACGCAGAGACCTATCTGGGCGAAAAGGTTACCGAGGCTGTTATTACTGTTCCAGCCTACTTTAACGATGCGCAACGCCAGGCCACAAAGGATGCTGGCAAAATTGCCGGACTTGATGTTAAGCGCATCATTAACGAACCTACTGCCGCCTCATTAGCTTATGGTCTTGATAAGAAAAAAGAGGAAAAAATCGCCGTCTACGATCTGGGTGGTGGCACCTTTGATATTACTATTCTGGAGCTGGGTGAAGGTGTGTTTGAGGTAAAGGCAACAAATGGCGACACTCACTTGGGTGGTGATGATTTTGACCAACGAATAATGGATTACATCATTGATGAATTTAAGAAGCAGGAAGGCATAGACCTCCACGCCGATCGCACTGCGCTTCAGCGTATTAAAGAAGCGGCTGAAAAAGCGAAGATTGAGCTTTCGTCGGCAAACGAAACAGAGATTAACCTGCCGTTTATTACTGCCGATGCATCCGGCCCCAAGCACTTGCAGATGACGATTACCCGAGCAAAGTTTGAGTCGCTAGTCGCCGATTTGATTGAAAAAAGCTTGAAACCATGCGAAATTGTGCTTAAAGATGCCGGACTAAAAGCTGGCGATATTGACGAAGTCATCCTGGTTGGCGGCATGACCCGTATGCCGGCGGTACAGGAAGCAGTTAAGAAATTCTTTGGTAAAGAGCCCAACCGTTCAGTTAACCCGGACGAGGCAGTTGCCCTGGGTGCAGCAATACAAGGCGGTATTTTAGGCGGCGAAGTCAAGGATCTGTTGCTTCTCGACGTGACTCCGTTATCACTGGGAATTGAAACGATGGGGGGCGTTTCCACTAAGCTGATCGAGCGCAACACCACCATACCAACCTCCAAATCACAGACGTTTACCACTGCCGCAGACAACCAGACACAGGTAGAAATCCACGTTCTACAGGGCGAACGCGAGATGGCAGCCGATAATAAAAGCTTGGGGCGTTTTATTCTCGATGGTATTCCTCCAGCTCCTCGTGGTATTCCGCAGATTGAGGTAAGTTTTGACATCGATGCCAATGGTATAGTTAATGTGCGAGCTCAAGACAAGGCAACTGGCAAAGAACAAAGAATCACCATTACCAGTTCGTCTGGTCTGTCCGATCAGGAAATTGAGCGAATGAAGCGCGAGGCCGAAGATCATTCAGAGGAAGACCGCAAGAAAAAAGAGCTGGTTGAAGCTCGCAATCAGGCTGATACACTTATTTATACCGCCGAGAAATCCCTGCGCGATCTGGGCGATAAAGCAGATTCAAATATTAAGGCTGATATAGAGCAGAAAATTAAAACTCTCAACGAAGTTAAGAATCGCGATGAGATAGAGGAAATAAAAGCTCAAATTGAGGGCCTAAGCCAATCCCTATCCTCACTGGGAGCACAAATGTACGAGCACAGCACCAAGCCAGGAGAGGAAAGTCAGTCAGAGCAGCAAGCAGAAGAAGGCAAAAAGGAAGAGTAGTCATTGCGTGACTTCCCAACCCCTTGTTATTACTAATGAGCCGGACAATAGCATTGATTCTGGATGCTCTCCAAGCTAAAATTAAACTACATATAATTAGTGAGTGTGCCGGGGAGG
>JAKJEK010000149.1 GCA_022705465.1 Patescibacteria group bacterium
GTACCGAATCCTAGCACAGCCAGAATCCCGTTCTGAGCTCATGATCTTGGCTGACCAATTGGTATCACCCGTAATCGTTGTACACCAGCCGGCACAGCAACAAAAACAAATAGAAATGCTATAGCGTCAAACTTATCAGGTAACCGCTACTCGTCTTTACTTTTATCTTTCTGCTCTCCAGTAATCCACTGCGACATAAATTGCTGCTAGTCCAACCAAAATGTAAACGATGCGCGTCAAAAGAGTAAAGGTGCCAAAAATCGCCGCAACCAGATCTAAGCCAAACAAGCCGACCAAGCCCCAGTTGATGCCTCCAATAATCAACAGAATCATTGCAACCGTTCTCATCTGTATCACCTCCTCTCGAATCAAATCACCAATATTATACACCATGACCAAAATTGCAGATACAATCGGAGAAGTTAAATATAGCGTGCTTGCTATAACTTAATGATCGTACCCCCGCCTAATACAACATCTGCCCGATAAAATACGGCTGCCTGGCCAGGAGTAATCGCTCTCACTGAGTCAGTGAAATTTAATCGGCCTGTCTCGTCAAGAATGGCCGGCCTGTCCTCAGAGCGATAGCGGATTTTAACTGATAGTTCTGCTGGCAAGGCTGGTTTTTCGCCAATCCAGTGGATTGATTCAATTTGTGCCGAGTCTGACCATAAATCTGTCTCGCTGCCTACGACCACAACATTCTTGTCAACGTCCTTGTCAACGACGTAGTAAGGACCACTCCCATTTTTTAAATCAAGTCCATGCCGTTGGCCAATGGTGTAGTGGTAAGCGCCGTCGTGCTCTCCTAAGACCCGACCGTTTTTGTGCACCACTAATCCTTTGCGGGGCGAAATATGCTCCTTCAGAAAGTTTTTCATGTGGATAGGGCCAATGAAACAAACTCCCTGGCTGTCTTTTTTCTCAGATGTTGGAAGTTGATATTGCCGTGCCAGCTCCCTTACTTGAGATTTTGGATATTCTCCGATCGGAAAGATGGTTCTTTCCAAATGTTGGCGTTTGAGTAAATATAAGAAATAGCTTTGGTCCTTGTTCTTATCAACCGCTTTCAACAACCGAGGATGGCCGTTTCGCTCAATACGGGCGTAGTGTCCAGTTGCTACCATATCAGCACCCTCACTGATGGCCCGATCGAAAAACAATCCGAATTTGATGTCCTTGTTGCACATAACGTCCGGATTCGGAGTAATGCCGCTGCGGTAAGCATCAACCATATAGCTAACGACTTTTCTTTCATATTCTTTGGCAAAGTCCCAGGTCAGGAGAGGTATCTCCAGTTTTGCAGCCACGCGCATGGCATCAGCTCGCTCCTCTCTCCATAGGCAAAAGTCACCCTCAGCTGGACTCCAAAACTTCATGAATACGCCAACAACCTCATATCCAGAATCACGAGCGAGCGCCGCTGCCACAGAGCTATCTACCCCGCCACTCATTGCCACATATATTTTTTGCTTCATTAAGATAGAATTATACCACCCGTTAGTATATTTGTCCAACAACTAATGCGTTCATAAGATCTAATATTGACATATATAGTCAAACAATGTTTAAATTGTATTCGGACTAACGTAGTCCGTTTTTAATTCGAGAGGAAAGATGCGTATCTCAACCAAAACATACTATGGTCTTCGAGCGTTAATCAATCTAGTTAATCGAGACGAAGTGTCAGCAATAGCGGATATTGCCTACGACGAAAGCATTCCGACTGCATACCTAGAAAAGATCTTTCAACAGCTCAAGAAGGCTGGAATCCTCGATTCGAAAAGAGGATCAATGGGAGGCTACTATTTTAAACTGCAACCCGACAAAGTAACGGTCAAGGATGTGTTTGAGGCACTGGGCGAGAACCACTTTGATCTGGTATGCCTGGCTAACGGCGACCAAGCGTGTCCACGGCAACAGCAATGTGTAGCACAGAATGTTTGGAAGAGGCTTGAACAGTCAATCGGTTTAACATTAGACGCCGTAACACTAAAAGAGATAGCTAGTCATTAAGGGATTTTGATGGGAAACAATTTAACACTAAACAATATCACAGCCTCAATCGATGGCAATCGAGTAATAAACGGGCTAAACACGGTTTTCGAGTCAGGAAAGGCCTACGTTATCATGGGGCCAAATGGCTCAGGCAAATCAACTCTGGCATT
>JAKJEK010000020.1 GCA_022705465.1 Patescibacteria group bacterium
CGAGCTCAAGTGTTTTCCTCTTACCTTGGCGAAATGTATACCATGAGCGCCAAATATTTGCTAAAGTAGTATCTAATGAGCACATTACCTGTTATCAACCTCACCTATGAGATATATAAAGCGGTCGTTGACATAGTTAGCCACAGCGAGAAACGGTGGCGCTATTCTTTAGGCGCTAGCTTAGAGAAAAGCGTACTCGATCTCCTCAGCGAATTAATCATGGCCAAGAATGCACCCAAACCGATCAAAGCTGCCTATCTTCTCAAAGCCAGCGGCCACTTGGAAACAGCTACGTTAAAACTTCGTTTGTTCCTTGAACTCAAAATTGCAAATGAGACAAAAATCTTCCAAACCCAAAACAAACTGGCCGAGGCTGGCCGGATGTTGGGCGGATGGTTAAAATCTTTGCACGACGCATAACCCTTCACCGCGGACCCGACACCACAGTTGTCATTCTGGTTGTCGGGATTGTTCCTGTTCAAGTTGGCCTGCTGATTGTCACGGTTCCAATAGGCGTTCGGCACGTTCCTGGAGGATTCTTGGCGTTACCCATCTATATTATTTTGACCGTCGCAACAGCCAAAACTGCATTAGTTTGCTATTTTCACCCTTCAATCCGCCAGCTGGCGGACTCAGGGTAGGTAACGCCCAAAACGTGAGTGGTTATGTATCTTTATGACTGCAAGTGCTCCCAACATAACGTTGGAGAGATTACACTTTTCTCGCAGTACACACACTACGGCAGCCCGTCCCGAGACGTGTGGCTATTCGCCGCTTTCTAAAAATTTCGTCGAACGAGAGGCTAAAGGGGTAAACCCCTTTGGAATCCCCAAGTTAAAAGATAAAAAGTAAAAGAAGAACAAAAGTCAAAGTTCAAGCTACCCTCACCGCGGACCCGACACCACAGTCGTCATCCCGGTAGCCGGGACCGTACCCGTACAAGTAGGCCCGCCGACTGTCACGGTACCAACAGGCGCTCGGCACGCTCCCGGAGGACGGAAACCAGGCTGCCCCCAAGTAACGGACCGAGCCATTGCCCTGATAGTCATCAATTACCTGATCAGTCTCCTCCAGGTGGGTGGCAAAGTAGGTGAGCCAGGCTTCAGGAGTTAAAAACTCTTCATTTTCGTAAGCACCGCCAGCTTTCTGTTGCTGCAGATATTGGCGTGGCGTCGATCCGGCCTCTGGTTGCTTTCTCTGCTGCCCGGGCGCGCCCACGGTTTTACCTTGATTAGCTCGCGGGATGTTGGGCAGGTCTTCCACAAGAAGAATATCCCAACCGGGGATGGCACCAGGAGCAGCCAAGATATCTTGCTTTTTCTTACCGCCATGGTGTTCACTTTCATATTGGTCGGGGTAGTACACCATATTGCCGCTAGTGTCAGCATCGGGATATTGATCCCAAACCCAAAGGGGCTGGGATTCATCAAGATCCAAAGGAACGAGGGCTTCTCTCGGATTGTTCGGGTCTTTTTTGGTGGCAAACAATTTATTGGCTTTTTTATGGGCGAGGATCTGTCTGCTAACACCATCGGTTAATTCTGTAAGCTTCTTTCCAAAGGGAACCAGAAGCAGTTTTGTAAATCCTTGTTCGATTTTAGTACTAAGAAGCTCTTGTTTTTCAACCATTAAGGCGAGTACTGTTTCTAACTCTGGAACCGGATAGGCGTTGCCATCGATTGCCTTGATTCCCTCCCTGCCGCCACCAATATCTTCGATAAATCCGGCGACTCTTAAAGCTTCGACTTGTTTTTGATATTGCAGCTCGACTTCTTCTTGACCCAACTTTTCAAAAGGCCAGAAATCCTCACCGCTTTCCTGTATTTCATCTTTGCTGACCAACCGATGCAAACCGCCGCCCTCCCCTAATTCGAGCTCTATTACCACCTTGCCATGATGATCGGGGTTACGGTCTGTCTGATCAACAACACCCTTGAATCTGACTCTCTCGCCCCCATAAGTAAAGAGGCCGCCAGGGTAGAGAGTTACAGCTTTGTTTTCTTTAGTTAGAGATAGTTTCTCCGGCTTAACCAGAACCCGCTCGCCGTCTTCGAGTGTTAACTCGATTGTTTCATAAAGCTCTCGAACTTCTTTTGCCTCAACTGTTTGCGGTCTCTCGCCGGGTTCTTCCGCTTCTGGTTCCGGCTTAGGTTCAGCCAGCCGAAGAGGGCGGGGTACGCGAGGTGAAAGATAGCCGATTTCCTTTTGAGTTAACGGACTGGATGCAGCAATTTCTCTACGTGCGTCCCGCGATATAGGATCCAGAAGATGGTAATGGCTAAAGATGGCCCGGATTTTCTCCCTATCTTGCTCATCAGTTTGATTCAAATAGGTATCTATCTTAAATTGTAACCATTCAGTTAAATTATCGGTTTGGAAGTCGGGATTGTCCTTTTGTTTTCTTTCCAGGAAACCTCTCATCCAGCTGGCTATTTCGCCGAGGGTGATGGTCGAGGTCGCTAGAGTGAGAGGTTCGCCCCCGCTGGTTACGACTTTGATTGCCCCGTCGGCTTCCTGGGTAAATCGCATGGCGGTATCAGGGATCGTTACAGAGTTACCGTAATTGAAGGCGTTTTGTATTTCCCGGATTGCAAAGGCAAGACGCCAGATATAGCCGTGCCGCTCAGAAGTCCGATCATCCACAACTCGCTCAAAGCCGGTAACCAGCCGGGGATCAGCTTCATTCAATTCCTCAATCTCTCCAGGAGTTAGTTGGCGCTCTCCGGTTTGCATACCGGCAACGTATTCACCCATCTTGAATTCAGTCAGATAGGGTACTTCCTCATAAGCTGGCGCAATTTCTCTGCCGGATACAGCAATATGGCCGTTATCGTCCATCAGATTCGCCAGCATAAACTCATACAATTCCGGATTGTGTTCCGTCATCGGCGGATAATCGACTTCGATATATGCAAGCTCCCGGCGCATCGCCGGATCCGGATCGGTACGGTCGGGATAGCGAGGCCCGACCGGATTTGTTGTCCAGATGGAACCAAAGCCTCGCAAAACCGGCTTGGGACAATCTTTGTGCAATGCATCACCAGGCTTTTTTTGGCGAAGCTCTTTAATTGTGGCATAGCCAAATGAACCGAGTCGACCGGACTCATCAAAGCGGACAATCCTGCCGCGGTGCGTAGGAGCAGCTGTCCGGGAATCTTCGTATCCGGTTGCTGCCTGTGCTACCGGACCAAATGCATCGTAACTTCCGCCCGTAACAGGGTCAATTTCTTTATCGGCGATCATATCTTTTTCGCTCGTGCGTTCGCCGCAAGGAAGATGTGTCGGTTCCTCTCCCGTCAAAGCAACAGCGGCAGCATCAGCTTGCTCTGACTTTCCGCTTCCTGCCTCACCGACCAATACCGGCCAGCGGCCGTTCTGCAATGCGGCAATTGTCTGGTGATGAATATTAACCCTTGAATCCAGCCAGACAAAACCTCGTTCGGCCTGCTCACGGTATTTCCGTAATCTGTCGAACTGAATAAAAGCGGCGATATCCGTGTTCTCGGGCACAGGAGGTAAGCCGTAAAGTAATGTCAATTGCTGCCGCTCCTCCCTCAATCGAATTAGTTCTCGTGCTAACCGCTCGGTTCTTCCTTTTACCGAAGCCAGCTGATCAGGTCGGGCAGCTTCACCCAAAAACAGGCGGCGGCTGAGTGTTTCGTATTCTTGTTCTTTTTTTGCAATGGCATTGTTGATTCTTTGCCAACGATTACCGAGTTCGGAAAGGCGGTAGATTTTGGCATCTATTCGTGCCTCGGCATATCGGGAAACAAAGAGGTCTTGTACAGCCTGGTCAGACCAGAGTGCCTTTATCTCTGAAATAAGATAGGGATCAATCGGTTCCGGGTGTGCTTCCGTGTCTTGCTTTTCCTCGCTGCGGATAGCCTCGAGTGCTTTGTATCTGGCCATTAACTTTTCATAAAGGAGATCTGCCTTTTCCCGCGTCGAAAGACCGGTAAAGCTTTCGCTTAGATCTTCCTCTTCAAAATCAGGGTCAAGTGCAATGACCCGGTCTTCAATATAATGGCGTATCAGGCGCTCCCTTTGCTCCTTTTCCGTCTCTTTTCGGTGTTCTTCTCTGGCTAACGCCAATTCATCCTGGCTGGTACCCCTTTCTGCCAGAATTTCATCGACTTGAGAACTAAATTTTCCCTCTCCTGGTTCCATAGTGCAATTTTATCCAACCTGGTTAAATTTGTCCAGAATTGCTGCCATAATTCTCTCGGCTGACTTTCGGCTTTTCTCCGGAAAGAGCCGAACAGCTTCTCTGACCACATGCTTGGCGACGATTGCCGGGAGATCGTTAATATCCCTGGCAATATCACCGCGGGCAATTTGTCTGCCCTGCTCATCTTCGACATTAAAAATTATCGGAATACTGGCAGCTGTTTCGGTTAAACCGATGCCGATTACCACCGCATTCATCTCAGCTAGTTGCCGCGCCAGTTCCCGAACTCCTGCCGGATTATCAGGATACCCGTCTGAACAGGCAATGACGATGCGTAAACGGTTATCGGTTTTACCGGAAGCTTCGGCTGCTTCCCGTTCGGCCGCAATCTGGTCCCGGATATATGACAATGAAGCAACGTCACCGTTGCCGCTGCCTTGATTGCCGAGACTATGCCACATTGTTACCTTGTCGCTGGCGGTGAATTCCCCCGATATCGGTTTGTCAACATCAATAGTTTCCGAATCGCGGAACGACAGGCCTTCGCTGCGGAGAGAGAGGGCTTCGGTGGATCTAAGACCGGCCCGATCCAAATTTTGGCCAAACCGGTAGAGTGAAGAAAATATCAGGTAGGCTGCCCGGCGCTGCATCCGCCATTTAGTTTCACCATCAACCGTTTGCCCCATCGAGCCCGACTTGTCTCCGGAAAGGTAAACATCAAATCCACTATAAACCTGCTCAACGTGGGGTTGCTCGTACTCTTTCTGACGGCTTCGAGGATCGGTTTCACCGGCTCTGATACCGATTTTATGGGCAACAATATCGTCGATCTCTTCGCCGCCCTCCCGCTTGCGAAGAGGACCAGTGTAGTCGGGAATAACTGTTTTTCTGGCCTCAACAATTAGCGAGAAAAGCTGAGACAATAGATCAACTACCCGTTTTCCGTCAGGCAACCTGGTGTTTTCGGCTTCAGTTATCTCTTTTACGATCTGGCGGGCTTCGGGCAACTCGACCCCGGCAGCCTCTGACAGTTCACGTTCGCTTTGGGTGTAGCTTAATCGCTCAGTAAGACTGGCCAGATCTTCTTCAAGTTTGGCCAATTGCTCATCTGTCGGGCCAACTGCTTCTTGCTCGCCGTAGTCGCCTGGTACCGGACCATTACTCTTTTGCTGTTCCTCAAGTTGCGGGTCGCCAGCCGGAGTGGCATCAATCCTGACCCACTCATTGGCCTGGTCGTCCCAAATCTCACTCCAGGCATGACCGGTCCCGCTGGTAATTCGGGAGTGTCCCTCATCATCTTTGCCCTTAACCATATGTCCAACTACGTGGCGGACGGGAATACCCAAAGCGGAACAGAGACCGGCAAAGTACGTGTTAGCAACATCGCAATCGGCTTGCTTATGCTCGTCAATTGCGGCTATATACCCCCTTGGGTCGGTATCATAAGTCTGGTTGAATGAGCTGACGTTTGAATACTTTAATCGACGCATCGTCCAGCCGGCAGCTGCCCTGGCTTTGGCGAGGTTTCCTTTTTTGGTTCTATGAATTTCCTGCAAACGCTCAAGCGTTTCCGGCGACAAGCCTTGCAACTCAAAATGCGGCGGTGAGGTCATTTCGCCCCTGCCATGTCTGAGTTTTTTTGCATCTTTCAACAATACCAGTTGAACTGTTCTTGGCTCAGTAGCTATTAACGTCACGATAGCGTCGCCATTCTGGTCAAAAGTGACTTCGAGTCGATCAGAGCCTTTTTCTGGCCAGCTATAGAGCGGCACATGATCACTGTAATAATGGGTATATGGTATTGGAACTCTTGTTGCTTGGCCAGGCACTAAAGTTGCGCGTATGCGTATTGTGTCCTTATCAACTTTATCACGATCAAACCAAGTATCGGAATCAAATTCCAATTTCTGCTCGGATGAAAACCGGTACTCGCTCTGCCGCCAGGTGTTGGTTGCTGTGTCCCAGGTATCGAAGGATTGCTCACGGTAATAGCCGCCATAGCCTGGGGCGATGGTCCAGATAGCCGAAGGGGTTTCGCCCTCTTTTGACCGTTCCATCTCGTCCATGCTAGGTTTGCTCTCATCTCTAGTTGGCGGCGGTGTTTGCGGCTGATTGGTAGATTCGCTGGTTTCTGTCGTTTCTTTCGCTTTTTTGTCCCGCCGATCTAAAGCTGACCGACCGGAAAGCTCGCCTTCCAGTCTGGTTTTAATCCGATTAAGTTTGACGGCATAGGGCACATTACCATCAAAAAGAAGGTCAAGATCGCCTGATTCTCGTAGTTCCTGTACCTTGGCGCTGGTTGATTCAAACTCCGGATTATACGCGCTGCCCTCCAGTTCGGCCAATAGCGCCTGATAGAGATCAGAGACTCGCGGCGAAAGATGTCGTGATTGGCCAATTAGCCGATCTACTAAAGCTTCGCGCAATAGGGGCGCCTCAGTTCCCGTAAGCTCGCTCCCATTAATAGCTCCGGCTGATTCAAAGAGTTGATAAAAAGGGGAAAATGTTGAGCGCCCGGTTTCCCGCCGCCATTCCCGCAGCGCCCGGACTTCGCCGAGAGACTCGGACGCTTCTTCGTAGCTCTCCGTTTGCAGACGCCCTTGCCACTCGCCTCGCAAAACCTCGCCAAGTCGCGTATCAACATCAAAATCGGCAGCCTGGGTTTCTACCATGTTCTCAGCTTGGCTTAATCTTGTCTCCTCCATATGGTTCAATTATAGATTATTTACAGGATTTGTTAAGGTTGTTATTTAAGAAAGCCGATTAACGGGAATGTCTCACCAGTCTTCCCATTGTATAAAATGATCGGCCGTCTCGCCTCAAGGTAAATTCCACCATTGACCCGAGCCGGCCGCTCATTTTGTGCTTCCTTCTTGGGACTGGCGAGAGGTCGATACGCTGGTTTTTGAAATTGAGAACTAATTGGGAAGGAGAATGAGATGGAAAGTGTAAGATGTGAAAAGATTGCCATGATCAACGATATGTTTCGCTTGTCCGGTTTGGGAGTTGTGCTTGCTGGAGGGGTTCGATCAGTTAGAGATATAAACGGCCTGCTGCGAGCGGTTAAGAACTATAGCAAGTTCAATGAGGACAATAACCCTTGGGGCGAGAGGGATTACGGAAGTTTGGACTGGTATGGTGATCGGATAATTTGGAAAATTGACTACTACGATCAGTCGTTGACCTATTGGGAGGATCCATTGAGCTTGAAGTGCCGCAGGATTCTGACTGTCATGTTAGCTGAGGATTATTAAAATATGAAGTTGAGAGCAGGCCTGGTAGCCTTCGGGTTATCAGGCCTTTTTTGGTGTCAGAATTGCCTAATTTTCACAGTAGATTCCAATTAATCCGCAAGCCACCGGGTAGCGGTCAGGCATTCGCAACTCAATTATTCTTTCTTCTTTGACTTGATCGAAGAATGAGTTTAATAACGCCGATTCTTTTTTGAAATATTCAGCAATATCATTATCTAAATTAGTAGCGACTGTGTTTGGCTCAATAATATTGACAGTAGCCATGTTCCTAAACTCATCTTTTGCTGACTTATCCAATGATCGCAAGGCATTTTCAAAAGCTACACAGGCATTTCTGTGATTAATATCTTCTGCTTCATATATCAAAAAGCTCTTATTCATGCGCAGATTATCGAAGAAGACCGTTCGTGTTGTTCTGCTTGAACTGAGCACACGCTCAAATTCTGATATATGAGAATGTATGAACTTGTGGACGAAGCCCGACTGATCAAGAAGATAAAGGATATCGTTACTGACTAAGTTAGCCCCGGTCTGTTGAACTATAACAAAGGGATCGTAAACAAGCCCAACGCAATCCTTGCTTTTTAAATACCCCTTTCCAAGGGCAAAAAATACGTAACGGTCCAAGTCTAATATTTGGTCAATTTCCGAAGTAAAGGTAGCAATACCGCTTTCCCTAGAAGATAGTATAAACTCTGAGTTAAGTAACGACATGTCGGTGAATGAGTGGGTAGCGTAATAACGTGGAAAGGGAGATTGGCTATCAAAAATGGGTAGTTTATTGTCTCTGGCAAAATCTTTAATTTTGCTGGCTATTTCGTGTTTCATGTTGATAAAATCATAACAAAAACCTCGTGAAAGCTAAAGCTTCATCCGCACATTGGGTTTTCCACTATGCTCCATCCCAAATATCAGCCATAATGCCTGCTGCCTTGACTTTTTCGGCTGTCGTTAGAAATAGCTCTAAATCTGGCTCTTCCAGATTACAAAGTGTTCGTTTTAGGTATTTCTTTAGATAGGATTGAATCTGATAGTTTGGGCAGACAAAGAGAACGATTGGGAAGCTTGAATTAGTTTCTCCTTCCCATTCGTTGCTGCTGTAGAAGGAGATGAAACGTCTGGCTTTTTGCCGGATGCGATCCAGGGTGGTGTTGGGAACGATTTCGATAAAGTATTGCTTGGTTTGTTTGCCTTGCTTCTGGTTGACATAGGCCTGAGGTTGAAGACTCTTTAACGAGTCCTTCTCTGGGAGACTGGTGTAATCGCTCGACAAGTACATGGCAAACTGGGTTTTGCCGTCAGTCTTGGCGGCCAGATCGAGGTAAATATCTGCCAGCAATAAGCACCGATCAATGAAGGCATCGGTTCGTTTTTCCTCCCAATACAGCTTGTGAAGGGTGTTTTCATCCTCGTCCAATTGGCTTTTCAGAAACCTTACCCCGTTTTTATCGATATGATAAATTGCCGGTTTGGTGTTATTTGGAAATGTCTTTTCGTACAGTCTCTTGATGTAGCCTTTTTCTGTTAGGTCTTTTAACCACTCATTGATAGTTTTTGGGTCTTTGTGATTTAGGAGTTTTTGGATATGGACTCGGTTAAGAAAGCGGAAACGATGCAATAGTAAAATAATTGATTGTTGTTTTTTAGTGATGGGTAGTAATTTTGGCATTTGTTGAAATATGGGAATTAAGTTAAGGACATTAATACTTACTCGCCAATCCACAACCTACTCCATATTAGTATAATAAGGTATCACAAACATCTCAACATTTAGCATTAAGAACGGGAATATTTCACCCTAGCGCTCTGGGGTCATTTGCCAAGGGTTTTTGCTGCCCTTTCCAGCGGCAACTTTGGCTAGTTTTGTTGTCTTTTTAACCTGTTTTGGCTTAGCTGCCGGCTCCACTGCCCGTGGCTCAACATGGCTTTTTGCCTCTTCGATTTTTGGTTTCTTAGCTGGCTTGGTGGTGTTTGTATTCTTAACTTTAGCGGTAGGTTTAGCAACTTTTTCAACGGATACTGGCTGGTCTAAGTCATCCACTGATGTGGCATATTGCTTACGTGATGATTCAATCACCGTCTCTGCTGTTTCCTCGTTACCCTTAGCCGTAAAATTATTGACCTTCGCCAGGAATGTATCCTCTGCTTGGCCGACGGCTACTTTCATGTAAAAGTTGTAGAGTGGCAGATTAGCAATCTCATGCTTGGAAACCTCAGGAGAAAATATTGGCAAGATGAATTGCTCGTCTTCTGGATTGGCTGTCTTAAAGCAGATAGTTGTGCCAACATTAGCAAGTATTACTTTAACAATATCTCGGTTTTCAATTTGCGAGATGGATTGATGGGCCAGGATGGTCGCCAAACGGTACTTCCTGGCCTCTGAGACCAGCTCGGCAAAAGTAGCGGTAGCAAAGTTCTGGAACTCATCGACATAGAGAAAAAAGTCTTTGCGATCATTTTCTGGGATCGATATCCGCTTGAGGGCAGCCAGTTGTAGTTTGGCAATAATCAACGAACCAAAGAAACTTGATTCATCTTCACCAATCTTACCCTTGGACAGATCACACAGCAGTATCTTGCCCTCATTCATTACCTTCTCAAAATCAAGCTTGCTCTTGGCCTGGCGCAGGATGTTGTAGTTGATAGGTGAGCTTAAAAGTCCGCCAATCTTATTGGTTACCGGTGAGATTACCTGGTTCCGTTGAGTAGTGTTGAGCTTTTCAAACTCATAGACCCAAAAGTCTTTGAGGACTTTATTGTCTAGCCATCTTACAACGTCCTTGCGGTACTGCTTTTTGGTCAGGATATCGAGGAC
>JAKJEK010000150.1 GCA_022705465.1 Patescibacteria group bacterium
ACTAATTATTCTTGACGGTTGGGGTCTGGTTCCTGAAGAGAGAGGGAATGCCCCATTGCTAGCTAAGACTCCTGTTTTGGACTATATATATGCCACTTATCCAAAGACATCACTTTCTGCATCCGGATTGGAGGTGGGTCTGGATCCAGGTGACCCGGGAAATTCAGAGGTGGGACACTTAAACTTGGGTTCTGGTCGTGTGGTTTGGGAGGATCTGCCGAAAATTAATCACTCAATTGAGGAGGGAGAGTTTTATCAGGTCCCAGCATTAAAAGAGGCGATGAGCCGAGTTAGGCAAAGGGGGGCTACTTTGCATTTGTGGGGATTGGTGTCGGACGGTGGTGTGCATGCTCACATTGAGCATTTTGGGGCCCTACTTAAGATGGCGGCTGGCGAGGGGGTGCGCAATGTGCTAGTTCACTTTATTACGGATGGCCGTGATACGGCGCCCAAGCAAGCTCTAGCTTTTGTTGAGCAGTTGGAGGCGAAGTGCAATGAAGTGGGGGTGGGGAGGATCGCCACAGTTGTGGGGCGTTATTTTGCCATGGACCGAGATCAAAATTGGGATCGAGTCAGGAAGGCATACGACCTGCTTGTGAAAAATTCAGGTCAGCAGTACCCAACAGCCGGAGAGGCAATTACAGCAGCCTACGACCAAGGCAATAACGATGAGTTTTTAGAGCCGATGGTAATCGGGGAAGGGGGAGTGGTGTCACCCGATGATTCAGTGATAATGGTCAATTATCGGAGTGATCGCGCACGGCAAATGCTGGATGCGTTGACGGTTGGCGTTAATAGTCCGGGATTTTCAGTGTCGCCATTCGGATGTTTTGTCTGCACTATGACTCGATACCGTAAAAATCAGGTGGCGGCTGTTGCCTTCGAGAAGGAAATAATTATTGATTCTTTGGCGGACTTAGTTGCTGCCGGTGGACTTACTCAGTATCATGTCGCAGAGACGGAAAAGTACGCTCATGTCACCTATTTTTTAAATGGCGGCCAAGAGAAGCCGCACAATGAGGAGGCGCAGGAAATCGTGCCATCAAAAAAGGTGCCAACTTATGATTTGGCACCGGCAATGTCGGCGGGTGAGATTACCGAAAAAGTTAAAAAGGCGCTTGATAGCGGATATGATTTTATTGTAGTAAATTATGCGAATGGTGATATGGTTGGCCACACGGGGAACCTACCAGCTTCTATTCAGGCATGCGAAGCGGTGGATAGGTGTTTGGGCGAGGTATTGGCCGAAGCACAAAAATGTGATTATCGGGTAATTATTACAGCTGACCATGGTAATTGTGAGGTGATGATTGATGCGACTAGCGGAGGACCAAACAAGGAACATACAACTAATCCGGTACCTTTTGTTCATCTTGATTTTTCCCGACTGCCATTTTCGCCCTCTGAAACACAGTTACCGCTTGATGATTATGCGGCGTATGCCGTCAGCACTCCCGTTGGTGTTTTAGCAGACGTTGCTCCATCTGTATTGGCGATTTTGGGTATCGAACAACCGATGGAAATGAGTGGTATGGATTTAACTATAGCTCTTTGATAGTATTATCAATAAAGGTAGTGTAATGCTGTGCCTTGTGTTTTATTGTGAGGGAGATTGTTTAATTAGCATTTCCCGGTAAATTCAATATGGTTGAAAGAACCCAACTAAAAGAAAAAATTTCTACTGATGAGCTGCAGAAAAAACTGGCCCACCAAAAACAAACAGTTGCAGAGAGCACACCCAAAAAGAATGACGTAGTAATTGAATTTGAGAATGTCTCAAAAGTATATCCCGGCAATGTTGTAGCTGTGGATAATGTTTCATTTAAGATCTACTTAGGTGAATTTATATCTCTAGTGGGTCCCTCAGGGGCTGGAAAATCTTCGTTGATTAGATTGCTGACTTGCGAAGAGTTGCCAACCAGCGGACACATATACGTCGCTGGTCGAGACATTACCAAGTTGAAGAAAAAGGAACTGCCTTATTACAGGCGTAAGGTTGGAATTATCTTTCAAGATTTTAAACTGCTGCCCAAAAAGACAGTGTATGAAAACATTGCCTTTGCTTTAGAAGTAGCAGATGCCCCGAATGAGGAGATCAAAGAACGAGTACCAAAGATTATTGAGATAGTGGGCTTA
>JAKJEK010000151.1 GCA_022705465.1 Patescibacteria group bacterium
CAACCGGTTTTTTGATGATGTATGTTTGTTTCGCGCCAGCAGCATTACAAGCGTCAATTACAGCTCTTCGCTCAGTTGATGTAACGCCTGCCGGAACGGAAACCATTATATCTGGTTTAAAAAGACGAATTTTACCGGAAACTTTGTTGATATAGTAACGCAGCATAGCTTCAGCGATACGGTAATTGGCAATCACGCCATCTTTTAGCGGTGATGCCGCAATAATACTTTCAGGAGTGCGGCCAATCATCTTTTTCGCTTCTTCTCCAATCGCCATAACCTTATTGTCTGAGGCTTGTAACGCCACGACGCTGGGTTCGTTGACGACGATTCCGCGTTTAGGAACGTAAACTAAAATGCTAGCTGTGCCTAAGTCGATTGCAATTTTTCTAACCATGGTGTTTAAAGTTTAGTTTCTACTCGTTCAATATTAACTCCAATTGCCCTCAACTTTTCATCTATTCGTTCATATCCCCTATCAATGTATTCAGCTTGGTCAATAATGGTGGTGCCATTAGCAATTAATCCCGCCAGAATCAAAGCAACTCCGCCACGCAAGTCGCGGCTGGATATTTCGGTTCCAACTAAACGATTCGGGCCGTGGATTATAAACGTTCTTGGGTTAAGGATGTCTGCTTTGGCGCGCATCAGAATTAATTCTTCAAGGTAGCGGAAGCGTCCCTCAAAAATTGTTTCAAAGATGTGTGTATCACCCTTTGCTTGGGTCATTAGTACGGCATAGGGTGACTGAAGATCGGTAGGAAACCCGGGATAAGGGCGTGTGTCAATATCTTGAGCAGTTAACCCGTTATGCTTAATAGTACGGAGGTAGCGCCGCCCGTTGCGGGAGATTTCCTCGAATTTTGCTCCGGCGTCAGTTAATTTTTTCAGCACCAATTCAAGGTGTTCGGGTATCATTGGTCCAACAGTAACTTCAGAGTTTGTTGTGAGGGCGGCCAGAAGGTATGTGCCTGCCTCAATGCGGTCGGGTAGGATTTCGTATTTGCTTCCCTTTAATGACTTCACGCCTGTAACAACAATGTCGTGAGTGCCCGCGCCCTTGATATTCGCACCCATTTTATTAAGATAATTGGCTAAATCAGCAATTTCTGGTTCGGCAGCAGCAATATGAATAGTTGTGACACCATCACTAAGGACAGATGCCATAATGGCATTTTCTGTAGCTGTTACGCTCATCGCTTTTAATACGACTTTACCTGGTTTGGGTTTGCCACTCATAATATAGCAGTCATCTTTGTACTGTATGTCAACGCCAAGCTGGCGGAAAACATCAAGGTGGTCGTCGATTGGTCTGGCACCAATCAAACAGCCGCCGGGTTGACTAAAAACGGCTCGGCCAAATTTGGCCAATAGAGGGCCCATTAAAACGATAGAGCCGCGAAGCTTTTTGACAAGCTTTTCATCCGGATGTGACGACGTAACATTGGTTGGATCAATTGTGACCGTGTTATTGCTAACCTCGGTTTTTGTGCCAATGCTCTCTAGAAGCTTGATGATGTGATCAATGTCGGTGATCTGCGGGACATTGGTAATGGTGGATGGCGAGTCAGCAAGTATGGCTGCAGGTAATATTTTCAACGCAGCGTTTTTGGCACCGGATACGGATATTTCTCCGGACAACAAATTAGGTCCCTTAATGATGAATTGGGTCATGATTTATCTCCCTATATAACTCTTGTTATTTTATGGTAATTTTTGCAATAATTCAATATAATAGAGTGGTATGAGAGATCGCAGAACGAAAAACATTCATAAGATAATTATATCCCAACTTGCAGTTGGGCTTTTAATGGTCGCAGTTGGAATTGTTGTAACCTTTATAGCACAAGGATATCGGTTTAATTTTAATAATTTCAAAGTGATTAAGACCGGTATGGTGTTTCTGGCTGGTAACCAGAAGTCTGTTGATGTTTACATTAACAGCGAGTTTGTGTCGAATAAGTTGCCGTATTCGAAGGCATTAACTCCGGGTTACTATGATGTGCGAGTCGAAAAAAATGGCTATTCGTCATGGCAGGCGAATGTTAAGATTGAACCGGAATTAGTATCGGATTTTAGAAGTATTGTCATGTTTCGCGACCAACCGGTATCTGAGGAGTTAAAAGA
>JAKJEK010000152.1 GCA_022705465.1 Patescibacteria group bacterium
ATTTGCCATGACAATAAGAGTTATTGGAAGAAAAAATTTGTTACCATTTTTCTTCGCTGGTTTTTTCCTCATCCAATATGCCCGCCTTAGTACAATTGGAGCAGCAATATTCGGTACAATCATTGCGATTATTTATGTGCAATTAAAAGGAGCTGAGAACAATGGCAGAGCAAGTTAATAATGTTAATAGTCCCGAGAAATTAACAAAGCGGGATATCTTTAGAGGATGGCTGAGGTGGACAATAGCTATGACTTGGTCGACTTCATCGGAGAGGCTTCAGGCGCTTGGTTTTTGCGGAGTTTTGAGTCCAATCCTGGAAAAATTGTATAAAACCAAAGAATCATTAAGCGCTGCGCTTAAAAGACATCTTATGTTCTTCAACACGCAAGGAAACTGGGGGGCTTTCATTCCTGGAGCCACGATTGCACTGGAAGAATCTAAAGCACATGGCGCAGATGTACCAGATGAAGCAATAGTGGGACTGAAGACAGGATTAATGGGTCCGTTAGCTGGTATAGGAGATACGCTGGACTGGGTAACATTGGGTCCGATCTTAATTGCGATGTTCTTGCCGGGTGCCATGGAGGGCAGTGTTATAAGCGCTTTGATGCCCTTGGTTCTTTTTACAATTCCAGCAACATTTGTCAGCTATACATCTTGGCACATGGGATATTCTAAAGGTAAAGAATCTTTCACTCAATTACTTGAAAGCGGTAAAGTAAGCGACCTTATAATGGGATCATCTATATTGGGGTTGTTTATGATGGGTGCTATTTCCGCTAGTATGGTGAAAGTCTCAACTCCACTATCGCTGACTTTTAGTGAGCAAACGTTTGCATTACAGGAAATTTTAAATAAAATTGTTCCTGGGCTTCTACCATTAGCAGCAGTATTAGGAGTATATTTGTATCTTGAAAAAGCAGGACCAAAATATGTCAGAGTCATCATAGCACTTCTGATAATTGGAATCGTATTGGGAGCGCTTGGGATCTTAGGCTGAATCTAATCTATTGTCGTCCCCCAAATATTGGGGGACGACAATAATGAATAACCCAAAAGGAAATCAGAATGTTAATAAACATGGGTATTATATTGCGTGAAGCAAAAAGAGAACGTTTTGGAGTTATAGCTCCGAGCACATTCGATGGAGAAAGTATCAGGGCATGCTTTGATGCGGCTGTTGAGCTAAGAGCCCCTATTATTATCAATGCTGGTGGCAGTTTAGATATGGGGTTTATTGCAGATGTGGTGAAGTTTTTCAGTAATAAATTTACAGAACTTCCAGTGGCTTTAAACCTTGATCATGGTAAAAGCTTTGAAGCTGCAGCAAATGCTATCAGATTAGGGTTTACCTCAGTAATGATCGATTATTCAACGTTGAACTTTGAAGAAAATGTTAGGGGGACTTGTGAAGTTGTCAGAATGGCACATGCAGTCGGAGTATCCGTGGAAGCAGAGCTTGGACATGTAGGAAGGGGAGAAGATTATGAAACAGATAGATCTAGCTACTTGACACGAGCTGAGGAGGTTGTTGAATTCGTGAAACGGACAGACGTTGACTGCTTGGCTATCGCAATTGGAAACGCACATGGGCATTACGTGGGCAAGCCTGAATTGGATATAGAAAGGCTAAAAAGCATAAATAGCGTTACATCAATTCCTTTGGTTTTGCATGGAGGGTCGTCGACAGGAGATAAAAATCTAAAAGATGCTGTAGCTAACGGAATTGCTAAGATAAACATTGGTACAGATTTAAGCGTTGCAGGAGCAAACGCAATCAGAGATAAAGTTAATGGGGCAGATTCTACAGCAAAACTCAGAGAGGTGATTATCACTGGTTTTGAGGGATATAAAAACGAGCTTAAAAGGTACCTTAGGCTTTTGGGTAGCGCTAACCGATGGTAATAGGTGGATGAATGCTTCCTGAGGTGCTGAACCAAAGAAGATAAGTTTAGGTTGACAAGATTAATGAATGTTACGACTCTGGTAGAGGCAACAGCTAACAACTAGTTAATGTGAGAGGAAAAACAGCATATCATCTTGACACCCATCTTCGCCGGTGAAAAACAAAAGCTGAAAAACGAGGGCTTGACAGCCTCAT
>JAKJEK010000021.1 GCA_022705465.1 Patescibacteria group bacterium
GACGAGCCTGTCGGTACTGGCTACGCAGTCGATACAATAAAATTTGTCTCGAAATCTTAAATGACACAACCAAATCCCTGCCCATTTCGCTCATCAGCCGGGTCGGACGTCGAAGCTGAGATTCTGCCGAGTAAATAACTCTTGGAGCAAAAAAACCATTAGCCGAGATCTCTTTATTTTTATGAAAATCATTGCCCATTAATGTAATTACCAATAGTGACTACGCAGCTCTGTGCAACCGTTTAGTTCGAAACCTCTTAATCCATGATCCCGTCAATCGGGGAAAACATATCTTCGTAATCTTAAGTATACCGAAAAACTTCATTGCCCAACCGACATTGGCACACCTTATCGCCCAAACGTAAATCTTCCAATATCTCCAATTCATTATCGGCAATTTCCAGCACTCCGATATGATTGGCTCAACTCCTACCGGCCTAAGTGATAGCCTTTCTTCAAAGTATTGAAATAACTCCGATACCGCCTTGCTGCGAACTTCCTCGTAACCATGTGGCATCGCGCGTTTATAATAACCATTGCGGTCATGAACACGATACCTTATTAAAGGTTTAACATGATGAATCTTTCTTCCACCTGCCAACGACGACCCCCAAACAATACAGTCATCTGCTCTAATACGCCAATCTCTCTCTAAAGGAATCGGCATAAACTTCTCCAGTAAAGATTTCCTGACAGACACTGTCGACGTCGATGACCCTATCCAAACTTTTCCAAAAAACGTTAAGTATCTTGTTATCCCAATCTTTGACACGCCCCCCCATCTGGAAACAACTCCACTGGCCAACCCGAAAAGCTCCCTATCACAAAAAACGAAATCCCACTGTGATTTACCCAAATAGTACGCCTCGATCTCCTCCAGATAATTTTCTTTGTAAACATCGTCCGCATCCAAAAAGAAAATTACATCGCCTGTCGCCTGCTCAAACGCCAAATTAAAACACGACAATTGGCCCTCATTTTTATCTTTAAAATATAATCTGACCAGACTGTTTTGGCCAAACTCCTCCATAAGCACTTGCCGTGACTCATCAGTTGATGCATCATCAATGACGATAATCTCATCCGGCAAGCGAGTCTGTGTTAGCGCGCTATTTACCGCCTCAACAACATATCGGCCATAGTTATAGTTGTTTATAGCAACCGTTAATTTCATTTACAAACTCCGTTAGCCCTAAAAAACAAGGTCGCCACCTGGGCCGGACACTGAAAGTCAAACTTTACACCCCCGCAAACTATCAGGATTTTGGTTTCAAGAACACGGCAATCTTTCGCAACCACCTCACCCCAATTATTGTGGCCAACTCCCAGGGACGAAAACGACGCCTCACCCCTGGATAGCCCAGCTCAACCAATAGGTCTCCCGCATAATAATCAACCTGCAACCGCTGCACATATGTTAATCCGACTTCTCCGGGCTTAACTGGGGCCGGACCCGCAAATCCCTCAGGAAAACCGCTCCGCTCTCCACTTTTTTTACCAGAATTTGGCCAGGCAGGAATTGATTCATACTGCGATGTCTTTTTAAACTTATCAAGAGAATTCTCTGCAATTACTCTCTCAACGTCCTTAGTAGTCGCTCTGATGCCAACCCATTTGAGCATTTTTTTAAGTTCGCCCCCGGTATCCCCCCTTAAATCCTCATACTTAATCTGGTAGTAATGATCCGGCGACTGCACCAGATCCCTGATTGCTAAACCGTTATCAACGTTACGCTTCCATCGCCTGGCAGCCTCATCGGCAGTTGATGGCGCCCAATACCTGCCCCAACTCTTTGACACCCGCAACATCGATGCTGATACAGCTCGCCCATCTCGGATTATGTGAATAAACTTGGCCCTCGGAAACACTTTAAGAATCATCTCCGCATGATAGCAATGACCCGGAGTTTTCTCCAAAAAATATTTAGGCTGTACCTGAGGTTTTGGTAATTGAAATATTAAATCCTTGAATAATAACTCCAACAAGCGATGATAATGCTCCTCGTTCCAGTATTGGCTTACACCCACTTGACGGTTCCAGATGGTCTTTCTTAATGATGCGGCCACTTCAAAAAAATGAGTCTCTAGTCCGGTATAAACCTCGGGAAACGAAGACAATAAAGCCTGAAGCCAGGTTGTTCCGCTTCTCGGTGCTCCCACTAAAAACACATAATCAACACCATTAAGCCATGACTCCTCCTTTAGTAAAAAAGGAGATTGCTCACGTCCATCTTTTTTCTCCATAAAAACTCCCGCCGTTAGCCAATCGTTGCAGAACATCACAAAACTCAGTATATTCACTAGAGGTAGCGCCCAACACTCAAGAAAACAATTAGACAACACTGCCAAATCCGTAGCTAATATTATAACAAAAAACACCGATTAAACAAATATAATCCTAGTGATATTTATTTTGTCCAATAGCGCTCAAACCAGCTTAAACAAAACCTATGCAACAACCACTGATATCAATCATAGTTCCCACTCGCAATCGGGCTAACCTGATCGCCGACACTCTTTTGTCGATCCATAAACAAACGTTTCCTCACTGGGAGACAGTAGTTGTTGACGACGCCTCAACCGACAACACCAAAGAGATTGTTCAAGGCTTAATTAAAAAAGATAAACGAATAAGATACCACAAACGTTACGGCGAGATAAAAGGCGCACCAGCTTGTCGAAATCAAGGACTCGCTTTAGCAAGCGGCAAATACACCATTTTTCTTGATTCGGATGACATTATCATGCCCCACACGCTGACCGAACGACTTCATATTATTGAAAAGCATCCCGAACTGGACTTTGTCGTTTCCCCCTGCTTTCTGTTTTTCCAAACACCTGGCGACTCGGAGTTAATGTGGAATATTATTGATAACGGACAGGAACCATTAGAAAGATTCTTGCTGCTTGATACTCCCTGGCAAACTGCCGGACCCATCTGGAAAACTGACTCGTTAACCAAAGTTGGGCCGTGGAATGAAACCCTGCCTGCATGGCAAGACTGGGAATTCCACATTAGGGCAATCATCGCCAAACTCAAATTTATTGCCACAAACAAGCCGGACTATTACTGGCGTATGACCAGGGACGACTCAATTACGCACCTTTCAAGAAACAGCACAAGTCATCTGCCAATACTCAGAGACATGTTTGACGAGCTTTTCGTCCTAATGCAAAGCAATCCCGAAATAGCCCAAAAACACCTGAAACACATGCCCAAAGTTTATTTCTGGATGGCCGAAAAATGGACAAAAGAACGACGGCTGAAAGAAGGATTGCTAACCTGGTTGCACTGCTATAGAAAGGGAGTTATCAATCTTGACCAATTGTTCCGGGGCATTGAGTTTATCTATTTAATCTACAAGCATCCAGAAAACCAGATATTCCGCCATTATAACGCTAAAACAAGAATGTCGGATATTGCCATCATTCACTCCACAACCTTCCGTAAAGCAAAATATCAAAAGCCCTAAACAAAACCGACTGACTTCACGCCTATTAACTACTACCAAACCTCTTTTTAACGTAAGCCCGATAACGCTTATACAAATCATCAAGCGTCTCTTTTGCAATTCTGCCCTGCTCTAACGGCACCCAAACAATCGGCATTGAATATAAATATCGTCCAATTCCCCACTGCACCGCCGCCCGCTTCATCGCGTCAGAAAAACCTCCTTTCGTTGGCTCGATATTCGGCTCATCAGCTCCGTCATACTTAGTTACCCACTCGCCATCAAACCTGATAGAGATTCCGCACTTGACCCCCTTATCGTTCCACTTTTCAAACTCATTACGCCAATTTTGCGGTCCCGTAACACCATCCAAGCGATCCTGGATTGCCCGATTAGTTACATACGGTAAAGCTGTTCCACTTGTTCGATCCGCGTTCATCACCCCAACCCGCCACTCAATGTCCTCGGCACTAAATGGTTCCTGTAATCTCCCCAAATCCATAACTGCCTCGCTTCCTGGGATTATATAGATTCACCAATCCTGGATAATAATTATTAAAAACAACTACTGAACGCTACTTCCACCTTGAATCCCCTCGACCTGGCTACCTTCTTGGCCGTTTTTCGCGTTATTAATAGTCTGGTTAATTCTCGCATCATCGCGCATGTCCTCATAAAACAATATGTGATCCCGGTTGATATACATCACATCTTCAGGTCCGTGCATCTCATTTCCCAGCTTAACCAAGGAAACCTGACCCTCAGTCGCTACGGTATCTTTTTTAAAATAATAGATATCCCTCATTGTTACTATTTGTTTATCGGTATTAGATATGTAACCAAAATACACTTGACCGTTAGTTAAAAACACAGCCTGGCGCTTACCTCCCTTTTCGCCGGCAACCACGCTACCACCACCTCGATCTTGAGCATAATAACGATATCCGGCAAAACTAAGCGCTCCCACCACCAACAGTATTAATACGATAATAAACACTTTACTCATCGTGACTCCTTTTATTAACATGTCTCCGATACTGACTACACCACCAAATCATCCTGTTCAACCATCAGACATTAATTCTTCTTCCAGCCTAATTAATAGCACAACAGTTTTGATAATGAGTTAGGCAAACCGCACAAATTGTGCTCACTGCTTTTATCGTTAGCGCACATTTATTTCAACCGCTGTTTGAAAAATACTATGGATGTGGATGCTTATCTAAAACACCCAAGCGCATAAGCCGGCACCCTGCCAACACGCACCGTCTGGTAATCAATGCGCAAGCGGATAATCAAGCAACTAGTTGCATTCACAAAGGAGAAAAGGAGATGGATAAGTTTAGAAAACTGCGCGACGTGGCAAGGACCGTTGTGCTCTCGGGAGCGGTCATCTTGACCTCCGGAGCAGGCGTTTCACTTGCATCACTTGACGCAGAAAGTCTTAATGACACCACTGGTCCCTACTCACACAATGAGAATGAGATTGAAATTGAGAGTGATATAGAGATCGATATTGAAAACGATGCCGAAGTTAAAAACTGGATTGATTTGTGGCTGAATACCGGCAAAAACGATATTGAGCGCAATACCTCTGTTGAAGACATTTCAACCGGCGATATCGAAGTTGAGTTCGATTTTCAAAATGAAGCGAATGTCGGCAGTGTCGCTCAGGGTAGCGGAAGCGTACTGGGCAACCTGTTCTTTGACGATTTGGATGTATTTCTAGGTAATCGTCTCACTGGCCCATACTCACATAATGAGAATGAGGTAAAAGTCGAGAATGATGTTGAAATCGATATCGAAAATGACGCTGAAATTGATAACGATATCGACATCGATGCCAATACAGGCAAGAACGATATCGAAAGAAATACGCTTGTCGGTGACGTTGAAACCGGCGACATCGAAGTTGAGCTTTCAATTGAAAACGAAGCCAACACCAATCAGTGCTTCACCTGCCCGGACCTGTTAAGCTTTGGCGGTGGCCTTGGCGACTTGGACGTTGAATTCTCAAACTATCTTACCGGTCCCGACTCGGAAAACGAGAATGAGCTGAAGGTTGAAAACGATGTGGAAATCGACGTCAAAAATGATGCCGAAATAAAGAACAATATCGATGTTAATGCCAACACGGGCTACAACGATGTTGAAAAAAATACAGTCGTCGGCGATGTATCTACAGGTAGTATTTCCGTTGATCTGAGTCTGTACAACAGGGCTAACTAACCCCAGTGTGTCGGCGTGGATTTAAGGGTTTCCCTTAAATCCCGCGGGCACATTAGCCGTAAACAGAGAGGAAATCATGAATATACTTAAACAATTAATACGCAAAACCGCCCTCGCGATTTTAATGCTCGGTATGGTTGTATTGTGGTGGGCGCCAGTTCTCGCCTCTGAGACAGATACGGCTGTCGGACCAAGAGGTGAGGTTGGACCAAGAGGTGAGGTTGGCCCGAGAGAACAGATTCTTACCTCAGGGACGGCCAACTCCGATACCACTACCGTTGAAGCATCTAATGACCTGACAGGGCCGGATTCAACTAATGAAAATTCAATTATCCAGAACACAGAAGTCGATATTAACATTGAAAATGATGCAACCATCGATAACGAAGCCGACTTGGATCTTAATACGGGACGCAACGAAATCGGTTCAAATACCGTGGTTGGTAATATCGCTACCGGTGATATTGAAGGATCGGCGACCATTATTAATGTAGCTAATACTGGCCTAGCTCCAGGTAGTACAGTTGGCAGTCAGACAGTAAATGGGGCGGATTACGATCAAATCTATCTTGGTTCATCAGCTCAGAGGAGTAACCTGCAAAACTACGTTACCGGTCCGGATTCAACCAACACAAATACCGTCGACAGAAATAATCTCCTGCGTATCCTTGAAGCCAACAATGCCCAGGCTAACAATTCGTTGGTTATTGACGCTAACACTGGTGAAAATACGATCCAATCTAACACTTCAGTCGGAAACATTACTACTGGTAATATTGATTTAGCAGCCAATGTTATTAATCTGCTAAATCTTTCTCCCAACCTGCTCCTTTCACTTGATATCTGGTCAATTCTGGGCGACTTTACTGGAGACCTGATCATCGAAGACTTCAATTCTACTACCGGACCGGATTCGACGAATACCAATTCAACTACCGTCAACAATAACATTGATGTATCAGTCACCCAAAATGCTAACGCTAATAACAACTTCCAGATCGACGCGAACACAGGACAAAATCAAGTTGGTTCAAACACCTCGGTTGGAGACATATCCACCGGAACATCCAACATCAAGCAATCGGCAACTACAGTTGCCAACATGTTGATCCCGACCTTCTATCTCATTAATGTTTTTGGAGAATGGGATGGAGAAATTGTCGGTGTTGATCCCAGTCAGGTTATAGTCAATAGCCTTGGCAATGCATTAACCGGACCCGGCTCCGAGAATACAAACTCAGCAGAATATAATAATGACGTATCAGTTGATATTGAAAATAACGCAAGTGTCGACAATAATATCGTCATCAACGCCAACACTGGCAAGAATAATATTGGTAACAACACAGCAGTAAAAAACATCAAAACCGGTTCTGTTAACGTTGCTGCTAATGTAGTCAATATTCTCAATTCGCTCGGCTGCGATTTGGACAAACTGAATATCAAAATTATCAATATCTTCGGCAAGTGGAAGGGCAACCTGAAAAAACCACCAAAAGAAGAAGAGAAACCACCAGTAATCGAACCTGACGTTGATAAACCAATCGTGAAACCCAAACCAGTCAAGCCGACTAAACCAGTCATCAAACCAGCGCGAGTGACGCCAGAAGTCGAGCAGCCACAAGTCCTTGGTGAACAAGATATTCCTGGACCACTACCAGTAACCGGAACACCTTCTCTGCCGCTAATCTACCTGATCGTTGGTGCCCTAAGTTTGATTGTCCCCTTGGCCTTGCTTGAAGCTCTGATTCGCATTCAAGATAAAAAAATGCGCAAATAAACGCCACATAATCCTAGCGCACCACAACACCCGGAATTTCTCGGGTGTTGTGTGTTTATTAACCAAATACATAACACTTGCGTCTCTCTGATATAATATAATTGGTTACCAACTGGTATAAAGAAACCTTAACAATTACAAACGCCGATGTCGCTAACATACCTATTCGGTCAGCACAACCAAAAACATGTCGCCAATCTGGTTGGAAAGTATGCCGTCATATCCAGTACCGATGGAGTTTGTGTTGCCTCCTCCAATCATCGCCAAGTCGGCCAAAAAATTGATCTTCCAAAGAATCTCTTTAAAAACAAAAATTCTCAAATTATTAAGCTCGGCGATCAATTCCATCTTGCCCTATCCTTAAAATATCGTGATCGTCGCATTGCCACTCTACTACTGGAAAACTACAGTGAGCAAACCAAACAATATTCACCTTTGCTGATCAGCCTAGCAGAATTATCGATCAGCCAGTACTTCAATCACATTCAAACCAACGTGGACTCCACTGACCAATTCATTTTAAGAATAATCAGTGATGATGAACCCAATATCAAAGAACTCAAAGCTAAATCGAAAATTCTTGGCATCAATCCCGACACTCCGCGCGTTGGCATACTAATAAACCTGCAAGGCTTTCTGGAAAAATCCCTAACTCTATCACCTAACCCCAGCAGCGAACGCGATGACATTATTCGCAAATGGAAAAGACGCATTGAATCGATTTTGAATGGCTTTTTCACTAGCGGAAACGACATTATCACTGCCTACATCGGCGAAGACCGTTTCTTGGTCTTAAAAGCGGTCTCTAGCGAATCAGAAGAAGTCAGGCTTGGCATACGCCTTCAGCAATCGTTCAATGCAATCTTTGGCCCGTTAACTGATGCTGGTGCCACACCAGTTAATGTCGGATTTGGCCATTCTCACTCCGGCATTAGCGGTATTACCGATTCATACAAACAAGCTCGAATGGCTCTTGAGCTGGGTCGTAAACTTCACCCTGGTCGCTCAATCTATTACTTTGGCGATCTAGGCATTCTCCCGATCTTAGCTGAGAATCGCAATGTAAAAAAAATTGCGTATGCCGACCAACTATTGGAACAGCTCTCCAGCGGAGATCTTTATAGAACCTTAGAGGTATTTCTTCAACAGGGACTTAATTTGGCCGAGGCAGCCCGGGTGCTCGGCATACATCGCAACACAGCCATTTACCGGCTTAATCAAATCACCTCGTTGCTGGGGCTAGATCCTCGTAAATTTGAAGACGCCGTCATGATCAAAATCGCCCTGATGGTCAAGCACTACCTTTGAAAAGTAAACGTTTAGCTGTCACTAAACAACACACGACCACATCACAACAAAATCATTTTCTAACAATTTGAATACAACTATCCCGGTTACAGCCAGCGCTTCTTCTTAAAAAAGAGAAGCATGCCAACCACAATCATCAACAGCATAGCTGTGGCAATTTCACTTGCCATTGGATGATCAGCCAGTGGCAATCCCACAATATTCATGCCATAAAATCCTGTCACAACAGTTAGTGGCAACATCAGTACAGAAAAGATTGTAAGAATTTTAATAATATCGTTTAGTCGGTGAGTGATGAATGACTCATTCGTATGACGCAACACCTCAATCACCTCTTTGTAGTTGTTCAATATATCCCAAATGCGTTCGATCTTGTCAGCAATATCGTCAAAATATATATCAAGGTTCACGCCGATATGTTTAGCCTTGGCTGCCTCCAGATCCTTCATTACGTAACGCTGCGGATTAATAATCCGACGGAAATTGATAATATCTCTCTCTATAAACGAGATTTCCTCAAGAGTGCGTCGTGAATGATCGTCATACAGCTGCTCCTCTATCACGTCCAACTTCTTGCCGATTCGATCCAACATCGGAAAGCAAGAGCTGAACACTTTATCAAGCAACTCATAAAGTAAGTAAGCTGGGCTACCGGTCAGAATTCTAGGATCGCGCTGTTTGGATTGGGCAAACAAATCATCAAGCGGCCTAACCTCTCCGTCATGAACTGTAATTAAATAATCTTTACCAAGAAATATATCAATTTCCTGTGCCACTGTCCGATATGACTGTTTGATGTACCGTGGCAAGTGGAATACCAAAAACATGTAATTATCATACTGATCGAGTTTGGGTTGCTGAATGTTTGATAGCGTATCCTCGAGGGCTAGATGATGGAAACCGTAGGTCTTCGCCAAATACTCCATATCCCCGCTCGTAGGACTGGATATGTCGACCCAGGTGTAATTTTCGAAAGCAATTTTTCTCATCAATAAAATAGTACGCTCTCTTTAGGTTGAGCACAACACAACCGAACCGCCACCTTTGCTCGGTAGCCCCTAAACCAGTAGCAATCCCTCAGCAACGAGATAGTCAATTACCTGTCGGGCACACTTTTCGGGCGAGAAATTGACTGTATCCAACACCAATTCTGGATTCACAGGCGCTTCGTACGGATCATCAATGCCGGTAAAACCTTTAATTTCGCCGCGCCTGGCCTTGGCATACATGCCCTTACTATCACGCTGTTCGCATATCTCCAGT
>JAKJEK010000153.1 GCA_022705465.1 Patescibacteria group bacterium
TAATAACGTCGCTGACAATGCGGTATTGGTCTCATAACAACAGAGTATCAATAGTTAATTGGCAGCACAAACATAGCTTTAATGGCCAGGATGCCGCATGATTTGATTTACCTAAAGGCGTTTCACTGGTTGGCGAAAAAATCAATCATATTGTTTGGCAAATATCACTATTTGTGGATTGTGGTGCTGCTCGATTCCAATAAGCAGCCTTACGACTGCTTATTGGAGCGGGTAAACCTGATTGTTATTAAGCTTCTTCCTCTTCGTCGCCCATGAACTCTTCATCAGCCAATTCTTCCTCGTCTAAGTCTTCGCCGGTATCGCCGAATGTGCTACAAATTACATTTCCGTTAGTTGACGACACCTCTGCAACATGATGATCGGAGTGTTGCTCAAGGTGGCTTCTGGCATCATTTTCGTCATCGCTACAAAAATCGCAACCGATATCTAAACAAATGTATTTTATTGACATTTTTTAATCCTTGATTCGCTACAATAAGTCTTGGTATTGTCGCCTATCTATATTATATCAAGTGGAATAAAGCACGGCTGTACTATAAAAAGATCAGCTTGTCGTTGAGTCTTTATATTATCGAAATTTATAGGAAACAGTTATCTTAGCAACGAAACTATGGAGTTAAAGTGATTTGTTGAGATTGCCTGTTCGCGATCGCAGAGTGCAAGATCGGGTTTGTAGTGCGTCTCAATGATTATGCCGTCGAGGCCGGCGGCTTTAGCGGCTAACGATATTGGCTCTATCAATTCCGGTTTGCCGGTTGCGTGCGATGGATCGACAATTACGGGTAAGCCCGAAAGATTTTTCGCGACAATTGCGCCGGCTAGATCTAAGGTAAAACGAGTAGAGGTTTCAAAAGTTCTGATGCCGCGTTCGCATAGTATTATCTGACCATTTCCTTCATTTTGAATGTAATTCGCGGCAGACAACCATTCGTCAACTGTAGAGGCAAGACCTCTTTTGAGCAGGACTGGTCGTTTTGTTTTTCCAGCTTCTTTTAGTAACTCAAAGTTCTGCATATTACGCGAACCGATTTGTAAAATATCGGAGTATTCGGCGACCAGTTCCACGTCACGCGTGTCTAACACCTCGGTGACAGTAGGGAGATTAAGGCTGGCGCTTACATGTTTTAGGATTTTGAGTCCGTCGAGTTTTAGTCCCTCGAAGCTCCCCGGTTTTGAGCGGGGTTTGTATGCTCCCCCGCGTAAAACATCTATGGATTCACTTATTGCTTTTGCAGTTTGAGATAGTTGATCCAAGGATTCGATAGCGCAGGGACCACCGATAATCAGGAAGGGCTGATCAACCACATGATTATCATATTTAATACGCATAGTAAGCTCCTGTTATTAAGTTGGCTAAAAAATAAAAGCCCCTGTTTGGAGAGGCGAAGTCAGTAGGGGCATATCTTTATGTTCGGTATCGTTGCAGATGTGGTTTGTGTTTTTATGTCCTGGTACCCTCGACAGGATTATCACGTCGACTGCCAGCAGTCTCCTTAGAAACCCACGGTTTCTAATCTCTTCCTCCAGCGGGAAACCGTACGGGCCCACAGGGTCACTTCGTAGATTTCCTGAACCCTTCCCCGGTTCAAATCCTGTCAGTGTTTCATATATTCTGGTACCCTTGAGGGACATTCTTTTGAATCCTTGCTAGGCTGGCTCAACCAGCTTATGTTGGCGTTCAAGGAGGAAAATCATGACTAGCTTAGGAAACATCAAGGGAATTTACCTTCAACGCCAGCAGGATCGCCCGAACCACTTTGTAGGAAGGATTTACTTCACCTCGCTCGATCTCAGCAAAATAGCTTGCGTTTACGCCAGCTGCTTTGGCAACTTCAGCCTGGGTCAGTCGGGCATCCTCCCTAATTCCTCTGATCTGATTACCCAAGTCAACCAACACTTTATCATTACTAGTCATAAGTTAATTTATACCAGATTGCTATCCAAAAAACCACCTTCTGGACTGGTCCAATACATCGTGGACACTTTACTTGCTAAAGTTTGTCTTAAAATACTCCATAGGTGTTAGGTAATTCAAGGCCTG
>JAKJEK010000154.1 GCA_022705465.1 Patescibacteria group bacterium
AGCCGTTGACTTCGCCTCAGGCTTTGTGGACAAGGAAACCCTCAAACGAGCCGCGCGCATCATGAGTAAAGTCGGAGCCAAAGTGGAAGACAGGGCCGTGGTGCTCCCAGCCAGGACAGCTGCCAAAGAAGCTGAGGAAACAGGCAAAGGCAACGCCGGTATTTATTGTGGGGCCTCCCTCCAATTGCACGATGGAACCATCATTGTGGGCAAGAATTCGGCCTTGATGCACGCAGCCTCCAGTATGATTCTCAATGCCACCAAACACCTGGCCGGCCTGCCCGACGCCCTCCAATTGATCCCTGAAAGCATCATCGACTCGGTGACTTTCCTCAAGAAAGACATCCTGAACAGCAAGATGGTGAGCCTCGATCTGGATGAAACGTTGATTGCCTTAAGCATCAGCGCCTTGTCTAATCCGGCCGCTAAAATGGCCATGGAAAAACTGACCCTGCTCAGGGACTGCGAAGTGCACCTGACCCATATCCCTTCCCCGGGCGACGAAGCGGGTCTGCGCAAACTGGAAGTCAACGCCACTTCCGAACCCGAATTTGCAGGTAAGAATTTGTTTGTGAGTTAATTTGCTTCTTTTTGATCTTATCTCTGTCTTTGTTACGACCGTAACTGTTACGGGCGTAATAAAGAAATGCCATGAAGTTTTACAATCGAGAAAATGAGTTGGCGGAGTTGAAGCGGATTCAAAACCATTCTTTTAGTGATCATTCTCGTTTAACAGTCGTGACTGGTAGAAGGAGAATCGGAAAGACTCGCCTTATTATGAAGTCGGTTGAAGGGTTGCCGACTGTTTATTTATTTGTTGGACGTAAAGCGGAAGCAACTCTATGTACCGAGTTTATTCCGATTATTAGTCAGTCGCTTGATACGTTCGTTCCGATGGAAATTCGAACGTTTCGTTCGTTGTTTCACTTTTTAATGGAGTTGGCATCGCGCAAACCATTCAATCTTATTCTCGACGAATTTCAAGAGTTCTTTAGCATCAACGAGTCCGTGTACAGTGATATGCAAAATACCTGGGACACGTACCGAAAGAAGTCAAAGATGAATTTGATTGTGTCGTGCTCTGTCTATTCGTTAATGCAGAAAATATTCCAAAATAAGAAAGAACCGTTGTTTGGCCGGGCAGATAACATCATTAAACTTTCGGCATTTGATTTAAAGACGCTCAAAGAGCTTATGCGTGATACGAATCCTACCTATACAAACGACGACTTGCTTGCTCTCATGCCACCTAATTTTCCATACTAAGTGCCATTTCAGGTGGTATCAATACGCAACCGGAAATAGAAGCAGCCTTAGGTGATAAAAGCATTGGTGGTCAAATCAAGCGCTTGAAAGAAGATTACAACATCCTTGTTCGTCAACGCCCTATTTTAGCTAAAGAAGGCAGTCAGGCTGTCCGATACGAAATCCAGGATAATTTCCTGCGGTTTTGGTTTAACTATTTCGACCGACACCGCTCTCTGATAGAGATTAAAAATTTTGTTGGTTTACAGGCTATCATCAGGTCTGATTATCCTACTTATTCTGGTATCATGTTGGAGCGTTATTTCAAACAACAGTTTGCTGAGAGCTTTCACTATCAAGCTATTGGATCATGGTGGGAGCCAAAGGGCAAACAAAGAGAAATAGATATTGTTGCCATTAAGCTGGAGAAGCATCAAGCGGTAGCAGCCGAAGTAAAACGTCAAAAGAAAAATTTCAAACCAGCGTTGTTGGCATCAAAGGTTGACCACCTAAAAGAGACGTTGTTTCCGAAATATCAGATTGAAATGGTGTGCCTGTCGTTGGAGGATATGTAACATGGATTATTTTTTTAGATATAGCTGTATAATATGGCATAATTAGCGATTTTTATTAGATATATCTATTATCTTTGTATCGAACAATGCATTACTATGGACTGGTACGGAATGGCGGACGCGCAGATTATGTCCGAATTGGGAAAAAGAATTAAAGCGACACGGCAACGGAAAAAATACGCGCAAGCGGAGGT
>JAKJEK010000155.1 GCA_022705465.1 Patescibacteria group bacterium
ACTTGGCGGCATTGATACCAGATGCGGATCGACCAGCCGCTAAAATATGGACCAGTATTCCGTACGGGCGAACAATCGGACGGGTAGCCGACCCGTTTATTAAGCACAGAAATATTTCACATTCATTGCTGGGTGCGGTTTTGGCTGGATTAGTCACCTATTGGCTACTGGACAAGTTTCCAGATTATTGGGGAATTGATCAGTTCTATGTATTCGGTGCGGTTATGGTGGCATATTTGAGTCATTTGCTGCTTGATGCAGTGACGTCTGAGGGGATACCGATATTGTTTCCGTTTCTTGGTAGGATGGGTTTGCCGCCAAAGCCATTTGATGGCGTAAGAATTGTCACTGGTAAGTGGTTTGAGAATTATGTGATATTTCCTGTTGTCAATGTTATGCTGATTGCGATAGTTGTTGTGAATTGGGGTGAGATCCGGTCTGTGCTCTTTAAGTAAACTTAGATGTGAGCAGATTCTATGAACTGGAATCAGCTTTCTTATTTTGTATGAACAATTTGATTTATTTACAATCGATTCCCCTGCCTCATCTTGGCGAGGATGTGGTGTGCCGAGTATACGAAAGCCGGAAAGCGCGGCGTTCTTGGATTAGAATTTGTTCCGAGCAGGGGATTAGGATTGTGTTGCCAAAGCAATTGTCGGGTAAGGAGTTGGTAGCAAAAAAGATGTTAGAACGAAGCGGCGAATGGATCACCAAGCATTGGGAACGGGCGAGACAGTGCGAACAAGTCCGATTAAAGATCCCTGAGAGCTTAATGGTTGACGGACGAGAATTAAAAGGTGATGAGTTATTTAGTTTTGTTAAGATGAGATTAATCAAACGGACTGAAGAGTTGGCTAAGGCGAGAGGGCTGTCTTATGATCGAGTTACAGTGCGTCGTCAGAAAAAGCACTGGGGCAGTTGTTCACGCCGGCGTTGTATTTCCCTTAATTGGAAAGTGGGTTTTTTGCCTGAAGATTTGCGCGATTACGTAATTTACCATGAATTGGCGCATCTTCAAGTATTTAACCACTCGCCTCGTTTCTGGGAAGAAGTAGAAAGGATGTGCTGCAGTTGTAAGGTTTTAGATAAGACATTGAAGGCTATTATTATGTAGTTTGATATTACGGTAGTACTTAAGACCAGGTTGGTGGTTTGGTCACACTAAACGATGAGTGAGAAGTAGCGTTAGTATAGAGGAGAGTTATGGAGCAGCAAAATATTCAGGTTCGAATGAACGATCAGTCGTTAAGGACTGAGTACGCTAACCACGTGATGATAGTTCATTCAAAAGAGGAGTTCCTTTTTGACTTTTTTAGCGTATTCCCGCCGCAAGGTGTTCATTTGGATAGGATAGCGTTAAGTCCAGCTCATGCAAAACGGTTGTGGGCAGCACTGTCTGAGCAGATAAAAATATATGAGAAAGAAAACGGCCAAATTCAGGAGATGCCGCAACTCAGCAAAAAAATCGGCTTTCAAGTCGAGTAGTTGTTAGTAGATAAATTGGTTTGCTGACGGTACCCGCAGAATGTGGGTATTTTGTTGAAAAGATGTTACTGAGACAACGTAAGACTCCTAATTAGCAGCGCTGCGGAATTGGCCGGATTGAGTTGTGTTATTCTAAAAGTAGATATGTCATTTATGGTAGGTATTAGCACGAGGGAGGGTATCGTCCTTGCGGCAGAGAGCCGGGGTTACTTCTTCGCAACTTCCGATTTGGAACAACGCCCGATTGCCTACTTTGACCAGTCGTTTAAAGTATTTGATTTTCCTCGTTATCCAGCGGGTATTTCAACTACTGGCGCCGGCTTGGTGGGGCAGTATTTCACATCGGCACTGATTGAGCAGTTTGTTGCGCGTTCGATCGAATTAGGTAAAGAGATAAATCCGAGCCAATTGATAGATGAACTAGTCAATAACTATATGGCTGTTCATCAGCCTGACTTGCATGGATGGCTGGAGGAGCTAGTGTTTTTTGTGGCTGGATATCGTCATGACAGGACACCCTTCC
>JAKJEK010000022.1 GCA_022705465.1 Patescibacteria group bacterium
GCCGTTGGTATCACACAGGACGATATAGTCTGCTCCGGCGTGATGAGCGGTCTCAATCACCTGGACCGCATAGTCGGGATCATCCTTGATGCCGTCAAAGAAATGTTCGGCGTCAAAGATCACCTCCCTTCCACGCTGTTTCAGGTAGTCGATGCTCTCCGCCACCATCACTAGATTGACGTGGGGGGTGGTGAGCAGCGAGTTTGTAACGTCTCGCAGTCGGGACTTACCAACGATCGCCGCCGTTGGTGCCCCGGATGCCAGGATTGCCCGGATATCTACCGCTTCTTCGACCTGCTCGCTCTTACCGCGGGTTCGTCCGAAAGCGGCAATTCGGGAGTGTGGGAGTTGAAGTTCAACCAGTGCCCTGATTCGATCCATCTGGTCTTGACCGGCGCTAGCAAATCCAGCCTCGATCCAGGTAAACCCCATCTGGTCTAGCTCCGTGGCGAACTTCACCGCATCGGTCAGCGAGATTTCTCGGCCGTGCTCCTGCAGACCATCGCGCAGCGTTGTGTCGTAGGCATACCACACATCCATTCGTCTCCTCCTTCACCGAAAGATTGCACGAGATCCGTTTGGCTGAGCGCAACTGTTTACGCCCAACCAGCGAATTCTAGTAGAATATTAAGGTTCGTAACAAAAAAACCGCCTGCCTGGCGGTGTGTCTTATGAATTACTGCCAATCTATTTCAGCAGAAACACCGCCCGCAGCGCGGAATAATAATCTTAATAATGCTAATGGCTAGGGAGTATTTCATGTTGACTTAGTAATACTCCTCTTATACCCGATTGTCAACCGCTAGCTAATCAGGTTGTTGCCAGTCATTGCCGATGGTTTAGGTATGTCGAGCAGTGATAGTATTGTCGGCGCGATATCGTGCAGGGCACCCGGCCGTAATTTGGCCTGGATACCAACCACAATAGCTGGCACTGGACTATTGCTGTGTGCCGTGTGCTTGTCGCCGGTTGATGGGTCAATGCTGTACTCGGCATTACCATGATCGGCAGTTATTAGTGCTATGCCACCCATATCCTGAATTGCGCCGATCACTTTGCCGAGCTGCGTATCGACTTCCTCAATCGCCTCGATCACTGCCGCCTCATTCGCAGTATGGCCAACCATGTCGGGATTTGCAAAATTGATAAAAATGAAATCAGTACCATTGATAATATAGTCGATCGCCTCCTTGGCTACTGCCTCGGCCCTCATCCTTGGTGCTTTATCATGGGTATCGATATCTTTTCTGCTATCAATCAGTACGTGGATCTCATTGCGATGTGGTTTTTCCCGACCGCCATTTAAGAAATAAGTTGCATGGGCAAATTTTTCAGTTTCAGCAATATGGACTTGTGTTAATCCGGCTCGTTCCACTTCGGCTGCCAGGGTCGTTTCGATTGTAAGCGGGGGAAAAGCTACCAGACACTCCAATGTTGGGTCATACTCTGTCATGGTCACAACACATAAGTTATGGGTCTTGTTCCGCTCGACTGTCTTGCGCCCAAGCATTCGGACCCTGTCGGATCGGAAATTAAAGATAAACACTCCGTCGTTTGAGCATATATTGTAGCTCTTACCATTATCGTCCAAAAAAACGATCGGTTGTATGTGCTCATCGGTCACGCTTTGTTTGTAAAGCTCCCTTATTGCCGCTGACGGCTTTTGAGATTGGAGGACATTGCCGCGACCATAGAAAATTGCTTGCTCTGCTTTGGCTAAGCGATCCCAGTTGTTATCTCTATCCATTGCAAAAAACCGCCCGGAAGCAGTAGCGATCAAGCCGATGCCTAATTGCTCGATTACCTGCTCCAACTCTTCCAAGTACTCCGCCGCGCTTTGCGGAGGAGTGTCTCTGCCATCAGTGAAGGCATGAACGGCAATCTTATTAACACCTGCTTTCTTTGCTGCCCGCAGAAAAGCGTAAAGGTGTTCGCTGTGGCTATGTACGCCACCCGGTCCGATCAGACCTTTTATGTGCAATGTTGACCCATGTTGTTTTACGTGTTCAAACAATGCCGTCATTGCCGGATTATTATCAAATTCCTCACGCAGCGCCGCCTTACTAATGCGTACCAAATCGGTCTCCATTACCTTGCCTGCACCAATGGTGGTGTGGCCAACCTCGCTATTACCCATTTGCCCGGCCGGCAAACCAACATGCTCGCCGCTTGCTTCAAGTAGAGTGTGAGGGTGGTGTTGCCAAAGGTAATCAAAAAACGGTGTATGCGCCTTTGCAATCGGGTTGTCCTCGGTTTCCTTGCGGTAGCCCCATCCATCCAAGATTATTAGAGCCACCGGTTTATTGGTTGTAGCCATATATGTCACCACTAACAAAATAATTAACTATTGAAAACAAGAAGTAGGGGAGTGCTATAACTGCTTGATCGCTTCTTGACCCGGATACACAGCGTTGTCACCTAACACCTCCTCGATGCGCAATAACTGGTTGTATTTGGCGATTCGCTCGCTGCGGGAAAGAGAACCGGTCTTGATTTGACCCGTGGCCAATCCAACCACGAAGTCGGCAATTGTTGTATCCTCAGTCTCGCCGGAGCGATGGGAGACGATAGCGGTATAGCCAGCATCTTCTGCCATCTCAATCGCTCTAACAGTTTCAGTTACTGAACCGATCTGATTTAATTTAATCAAAATCGAATTGGCGACTTTTCGCTCGATACCCTCTTCGAGACGAGCAATATTTGTCACAAATAGGTCGTCGCCAACAATCTGAACTTTATCGCCCAGCTCTCTTGTCATTGCTTCGTAACCCGACCAGTCATCTTCAGCCAGACCGTCCTCGATCGACACCACAGGATATTTTGCAATCCATTGGTCGTACATGGCGATCATTTCTTTGCTGGACAGCGTCACGTCCTCGCTCTGCAAGTAATAGGCCCCATCTTTATAGAATTCCGTTGATGCCGCATCAATAGCAATAGCTATATCCTTGCCGGGCACAAAACCGGCTTTCTTGATAGCCTCGATAATCAACTCTAGTGCACCTTCATTTGATGGTAATGTGGGCGCGAATCCACCCTCATCGCCCACTGTGGTGCCGAAACCGCGCTCACCAAGAATTTTCTTTAATGCGTGGAATGTCTCGGCTCCATACCGTAATGCTTCGCGAAAATTGGGAGCGCCTACCGGCATGATCATAAACTCCTGCAAATCGGTCGATTTCTCGGCATGAGCGCCACCATTTAAAATATTCATCATTGGCACAGGCAGAGTCGGAACCTTTTTATTCTTCCTTAAACCAGCAAAATATTGATATAAGGCCACATTCTGGCTTTTAGCCGCGGCATGGGCGAAAGCAAGCGAGACACCAAGAATAGCGTTCGCACCTAGACGTGATTTATTCTCGGTTCCGTCTAGCTTGATCATTGTTTCATCCAGGGCAACCTGATCAAACTCTCGACCAACCAAGGCGTCGCGCAATGTTGTATTTACATTTGTAACCGCCTTCTGTACTCCCTTGCCGCCGTAGCGATCCTCTTTGTCGCGTAGCTCCACTGCTTCGTGTGTTCCAGTCGAGGCTCCGGATGGCACAGCCGCCCGGCCGACAAAACCGCCCTCTAAATGCAAATCAACCTCCACTGTTGGATTTCCCCGTGAGTCAAGGATTTCACGACCACGAACATCAATGATTTTTGGCATCATAGATCCTTTCTAGTTGCAAATAGTTTCCACAGCTAATAAATTTACCATCAATAATCCGCTTCGGCAAGACACAGCAAGCCGAATTACAAAATAAGCTAATATTAACGACCATTTCTAGCTAATTGCCGCATCTTATGTTAACTATCTTTAGTGTACCATGCTTGGGATTGCTAGTACCATCGGCAATAAATACCCGTATAAACATTAACCAACCCTGCAATTGCTATCAATACAATTCAGCGTCAATATTATAAAGACTTGACACACTGCCGCCTATAATGGAAAACTTAAGATTGTGGTGTTCGAAAATTGCCGAACTAAAGGTGTCAGTTAAAAAATACAATCGTTACTCAAACGACGATGGGTTGTTAGCCTTGCGCTTTATTGCTAATGCCTCCAGGGCTTGTTCAGAATAAGCGGCAACAAGCTGTCTTGATATAATAAACATCATGTTTAATTAGTAGTATGAGGTAGCTATGCGAAGCATATTAGCTTTAGTTAATCCGCTACGTGCGCTCCAGCGTGGTAAGCACACGTTTGTTCTATATGGTGCGCTTCTTGCGTATGCGGTAATGGGTGTAACAAAAATTATTGCCTCAGGTGGCGGTAATGAATCTGGGGGACACGGCACGGCCGCCATCACCTTTCTCTGGATTGCCGTGATTCTCCTGGCTGCAAAATTTTCCAGTTTGATTGAGCGTTTCAAGCTCCCGGCGGTACTTGGTGAGCTGCTCATTGGTATTGTGCTTGGTAACCTTGTCCTGGCTGGTCTTCATGTCTTTGAGCCGATTAAAACCGATGCCATTATCACTTTTTTGGCTGAACTTGGTGTGGTGATACTGCTTTTTCAAATTGGCCTGGAGTCTAATATTCAGACCATGCGAAAAGTTGGTCTAAAAGCTCTATTAGTTGCTATTGTCGGTGTAGTTGTGCCGTTTGTTCTTGGCACCTATCTGGTTGGTCCGCTTCTTCTGCCTGGTCTTTCCACAAATGCCTACCTTTTCCTTGGCGCCACATTAACTGCCACCTCTGTTGGTATTACTGCTCGTGTTTTCAAGGATTTAGGTAGACTTAAGTCCTCTGAGTCTCAAATTGTTCTCGGTGCGGCCGTAATTGACGACGTGCTTGGTTTGATTATCTTGGCCGTTGTCTCTGCCGTCGTTACTAAAGGTTCTGTTGATGCTGCTTCCGTCAGCATTATCGTCTTGAAAGCGATTGGCTTTCTGGCTGGCGCCATCATTATTGGTGGAGTATTGGCTCCGCGTCTCGGCAAGATATTCTCAAAGATTCACACCGGAATTGGCATGAAATTCACCCTGGCTCTTTCCTTCGGTTTAATACTGGCTTACCTTGCTCAAGTTATTGGTCTTGCTCCGATTGTTGGCGCTTTTGCAGCTGGCCTGGTGCTTGATCCGGTTCACTTTAAGGACTTCAAGGATCCCGATGTTGTTGATGAAATCAAAGAAGCTGTTAGTAGTGCTCCCGCCGAGCTTAAAGGAAAAATTACCAGGGCCATCAACCATCATGCCCACCGCCACATTGAGGAAATTCTTGAGCCGGTTGGCCTATTTTTGGTCCCCATTTTCTTTGTCATGACCGGTATGAACGTTAAGTTGGAAACTCTCTTTAATTCTCAGATTTTACTCTTTGCTATCACTATTACTGGTGTTGCCATTATCGGCAAAATTGTCGCCGGATTGGTTGCTGGCAATGTTAATAAATGGATCGTTGGTTGGGGGATGGTTCCGCGCGGTGAGGTCGGCTTGATCTTTGCTACCATTGGCAAATCACTCGGCGTTGTTAATGACGAGCTTTATTCGATGATCGTTATTATGGTAATTCTGACCACCCTCTTTACTCCGCCAATCTTAACTTATCTGTTGAATCGCCAAGGTCATAAAGCTGCTGGTGCTGCTCCGACTCCCGCTAAAGCCGCCGCTTAAGTAACAATCTGCCACAAAAAGAAAAGCCCCCGATGACGTACTGTCTCGGGGGCTTGTGTTATTGCTGGACTGTCGCCACAGGGGCGGCAGTCCAGGAGTCGGGGGCGGCCAGCACGGCGCACACTGGCGCGTGCAGCCCTTCGCGCTGGATCCAGACCAGAAATGGCCGATCGAGCCGCAGCGGATCCGGTCCTCGCATCCCCCTGCTGACACCCAGGGCGACGTCGGCCTTGACCTCGGCGCCCAGCTCATCCATTTGGAACTGGATGAAGTGGAGCGCCTGGTCGATCCGGGCGGTCCGGCCCTTGCCGGTGTAGCCGAGCCCCAGGAGCCAGTTGATGTTGATGTCCTGGGCGAGCGACACCTTCGGGAAGTGGACGCCCTGGTAGGCCTCCTTTTCCCGTAGCGGCTCGGTCTTGAGCCCGTTGAAGCGGATCGCCAGGCCCAGTGGGTTGGCGGTCAGCTCTTCAGTCGTCAGCACCGTCGCCATCACCTTGTCGCCGTTGGTGGCGGTGATGACGGCCACCGGCTGCTCCCGGCCTTCGAGACGGATGACCTGGGCTTTCTCGACGAAGGCACCCTCGTACATCTGGCCATCGGCCGCCCTGATCTGGCACTTGGTACCCGGGTGCTGCCACTCTAGCTTCAGGCGCAACAAGGCGGCAGTCCCGTAGTCGGAGCCCGGCTGGAGGCGAAGCGGCGAGCCGTGCTTCTCCAGGAACTGGTTGATCTCCTCGATCGAGCCGGCTTTCGCCAGCTGCTCCGGGAGTTTCGCCAGATCTTTGACGCACATTCTGTACACCCGCTCCAGGAACTCCCTCTGCTGCGGGTTGTTGACCGAGAAGGTGCCGTCGGTACCCTCGGTCTTCTGGATCTCGTAGACGGCGCCCACCACCGGGTAGGCGCAGACCGCCTTGCTCTTGACCTCATCGGCCGTGGCGGCGGTCGCAAACAGAGTAGCGCAGAGCGCCAACAACGTAACTACCTTCATCTCGGTTCCCCCTTCTGGGCATACGCCCAACGTCGGATGATGGCTGGTACCTCATGGTAACGAAGCACATTATATCATAAAAAATGAAAATTGTCAACACTAAGAAAACGCTCTCCTATTGACAAAACCATAAAAATGCTACAGTACCATCATCTCACAACATGTGCGGTTTCAAGCCTGAGAGGAGTGCACAGATGCTGCGATATCCCGAGCCGCCCAAGTCCAACCCCGGTCGTACGGTCACCGTCAACAGCAAGCGCGCCAACCCGGCACGTCTGCTGCTGCTGGCGCTGGCTACCTTCGCTCTGGTCTGGCTCGTCGCCCGCGGCTGCCGCCAGACCCCGGTGGAGCTGATCGTCCAGGACGGAGTCCAGTATGAGATGATCTCGTTCGGCTCCTCGACCACCGTGGTTGAGGGTAAGTCGATCGCGACCTACCTTATCACCTTCGCTTTCCCGGAGGGCAAGGACCTCCGGCGGGGGACGATCCACGTTCCCACGGACAAGCTCCAGATCGATTCGACTCTCCTCGAGAACCGGATCATCTGGGACAAGCCCATCGAGATCGAGGGCAAGCAGTACCGTACGGTCCGCTGGCACCCTCGCCGGATCGAGACCGATCCGGACAAGCCCCGGATCAAGCAGGACGAGCCGCTGACGCGGCCGCGCCGCTAAGGTGGCGCTCAACCTGCTCGAGACCCAACCGAACCCACCCTACCGGTGGGTTCTTGCGTTATTGAGAAATAAAAAGCCCGCCCTGGTTGGGGCGGGTCTTATGTTTCATTTCAGGCGGCTTTTGCACCAGTCGCTAATCGTTAGCGATCCGGCAAACACCGCGCCTATTGCGAAAATGGATAGCGAGACTACGATGCCCTCGATCAGCGTGGTCTCCGGCCGGTCAATGGCAATGATCCGCAAGCAAATCGACGAACCGGATGCCAGTAGCGCCACCAGGAGCACAACCGGGACCGCTGTCCAGTGCAGCGCGCGCCTTCTCATTCTGCCGAGGCAGATGGAGAAATGAACCGCTAGCCAGACGTAAGGTACAAGCGTTAATACTTCGGTCATCAACCTCTCCTTCCTGCTGGTACACTATTCAATTATACCACAAAATCGATAAAAAATCAATAGGAAACATAAATATATCAGTCGGCGTCGGTGAAATTGCCTAAAAATATCTACCTCATAGCCAATTGTTGTCTTATTGCTTTTCAGCCAAGAACGTCAAAAAAGAGAACGCCTAATGCGTTCTCTTATGTGATTGGACACCCGTGTGTCCTACTTGTCATTCTCTGCCTCCAGGCTTCCGAGCTCCGTCTCTCGGGCTTGTACGGCAGCCTCGATTACCTGGTCGTGGATGGCGTAGCCGCCGATTGGCAGCCGGTTGGCGCCCCTGATCCGGTAGAGCTTCCATGGGTGACCGTCGTCAGCCGGGGTATAGTCTGCCACACCCCACTGGCAATTATCGGTGTGGAAGTAAAGATGTATCAACACCTTGCCGCCCCTCACGGCGGGCAGGGCAAAGTACATCAAACTTCCTCGCTCACCGGGAGCAGTTGGCTCCGGCAAATGCCAGAGACGGATCAACTCCATAACTCCGGCGAGCGCACTCTCCATGTCCCTTCGGGGGAACTCCTCCTCGTCGCTTGTGATGCCCGTTTGCGGGTTGACCGGGCGGACAGCGTTAGCTGTCATTACGCACCTCCTTCCACTCTTCCGTATCTGCCAGGAAAAACACTTTATACCATATATACAATAAAGAGTCAAGCAAAAATAAAAATAACGTTAAGCAAATTTAAATTTCCTATTCAAATAAACCAATCCAATGCCTCGCAGGTAGGTAAGTAATCGTCTAATTATAACAACATGATCACTAATGTGCATAAATAACAAAAAGCCTCTTCACGAAGAGGCTGGTAATTCTCCGGTTAAGGAGATGTGGGATTGGGTTCCGGTTTGAACATGATCCCGATACCTTTGATTGTCCCTTCAGTCAACAGGAAACCGATTCCTGTTAACAAGCAGACAACCGGAATTGAGGTGATGCGCAATACGATTGCTACCTGAGGCGATAGTATCACGCTCTTTGTAAGCCAGTAAGCGCAGTATAGCGCTAACGGACCGGACAGAGAGACTGCGATAGTTATCATTAGTAACCCCAGAAAACCGGCATTGCAGCGCCATCGTGACATATTGCTCTCCTTCACTCTGGATTTTCCGTATCATACTAGTTAATCCGTTTGTCGTCAATGATGCCGCGGCATTAATCTGGCTTGAAATTATCCGCAATAACCGCTACACTCAATTCTTGACTGAAGTAATCCCTTATTGGGTAATACAGTTACAGTCAACCATCGAAAGGAGGAGGAATGAAACCGCTGGCCAGGAGAACCAAAGACATGGATTCCTCGGGTATACGCCGGGCATTTGCCCTGGGGCAGCAGCTCCAAGACCCAATCGATCTGTCAATAGGGCAGCCGGACTACGATATCCCGCTGGAGGTCAAAGCCAGCGCTATAAGCCAGATCGAAGCCGGATTCAATCGCTACACCTCTGGCCCCGGTATTCCGGAACTCCGCCAGAGGATCGCCGACAAACTTCAGTACAAAAATCGCATCCGTGTTTCAAGTGATCAGGTGCTGGTCACCAGCGGCGTTTCCGGCGGTATCTTTTTGGCCTTTCTGGTTCTGCTTGATCCGGGCGATGAGGTCATCATGACCGATCCCTACTTCGTCATGTATAAGCAACTGGCGAGGTGGATTGGCGCGGTGCCAAAGTACGTCGACACCTATCCGGACTTCAAGCTCTATCCAGAAGCAGTACAGCAGCAAATCACCGGCAGAACCAAGCTGATTGTCATCAATAGTCCCGGCAATCCGACCGGCGCTGTGTACGACCGGGAGGCCATCAGGACGGTAGCCG
>JAKJEK010000023.1 GCA_022705465.1 Patescibacteria group bacterium
TATGTTTTCATGTGCTGACGCACCAATAGTTGTGTCTGTACCGATTGAGGTGTCTGGCGCGCTGTCGGGTACGCGAACTCTTGATTGGAAAACGCCTTCACGGCCAACGCCTGATGGTTGCTGCTCATCGACTGCCTGATCGGTTTCTGTAATTTCCGGTAATGCGATTTTACCCTCTTTGACTAACTTGAATGCCTCTTCAGCATCAGCCTTGGCATCAAGGGTGTGGATAAGGTCTTCTCGGTGTGAAGCGCTAACCGATCCATCAGGGTTAAACAGACCATCGCTTTCCCATTTGTTTGATAGGTAATCTTTGACAGCAGCGAATTCTTGATCGTTCAACGAGCGGCCGTTCTGGCCAAGCCAACCTTTCATAACCACACCAGCCAATCGATCAGAGGCACCGGGCCCTTCATTATGCAAGTAGTGCTCGGACATGCCGGTTTCGTCTTGCCCAAGATTTAGTTTAACCTCTTCATTTTTTGCACCGCCATCATCAGCGTCTGATGACTGCGCGGCTTCTGGAGCTTCTCCCGCCCTGGCTTCGTCCGTCACACCTGCTGCTTCGCCATGCATTAGCACATTAACTCCCTGTATAGTGGCATATGTTGCAGTTGAAATACCAACTCCAAATAATGCTCCCTTGAAAATGCCTTTGCGACGATCGGTTTTTGTCTTGGCTTGGATGGCTGTGATCTTATCAGCGATCTCATCAATGTTAATTTCACTGCTGGTTAAAGCGCGCTTGGCTAGCTCCTGATTCACAAGTTCAACAATGTGCGAATGTTCATAAGCATTTTTGTGCTTTTGCTCATTTGAACGAACGGCGCCTAAGGCAAGCTGCAAGCCGGTAGCTATACCTAATCCTGCTGCACCACCACCAACAGCCGCACTCCCTATGGCGCCTAGACCAGCAACTGCTAAAGACACACCAACTTTTTTATACCAAGGCATATTAGCAAACGAGTCTTTGGCTTTATCGAGATTTCTGGTCAGCCATTTTTTCGCGCGCTCGGCCTTGACGCCTTCGATTGCCTCCTTCTCGCGTTCGCTCAAGGCACTGTTGATGCGCAGGCCTTTGACGCTAGCAATTTCGCTCAAGGTCCCAACCGCCTCCGCCAGTTTGTCGGGATCCATGCCCTCAAGTTGCTTGGTTACTTTGTCCAGATCGTATTGGCCGTCTTCCGTTTTGCAGTCTTTAAATAATAAGAGGATTTCCTTTTCCTGGCGATTGATAGCACGCTCGTCGCCGGCCGATGCGCCGAGTACGGCACTAGTTAATACACGCAATGGATTAAACAAGCCAGTGCCGCCATACACACCCGCCATTGTCGCACCCACAATGCCAGTGACGGTTCTGGCTGTTTGGCTGCGGCGATATACCCCCCAAAAACGCCCAAGCAAACTGTCCTGTTTGGCCTCAATTTTCTTGTTTGTCTCTGAAAGCATGCCGTCCAAGATGTCATGCATTCGCTTGGCTCGCTCAAGCGAAGGATTTTCCCGCTCGCCTTCTGCCGGCACAGGTGCTGGTTGGTCTTCAATTTTGCCGGAGTCACGATCTGCATCATCGCCAAGATCGCCCTCATCCTCTTTGCCTGGCGTCTCGTCAATAATTGGTTTATCGTCGATCGGCTCACCCGGACCATTCCCTCGTTCTCCTGCCATGTGTCCTCCTTTACTCGGTGAATTCGACGATTAATTCACTGCGTAACTTTTTTGCCTCATCGGCAAATATTTGTGAAAATTCCGGTACTTCTTTGTTCAAAAATTCTTCAAGCTCTTCAGCATCATCTTTGGCGACAACATCTTCGAGGCGTTGCTGACGTTCCTCATCCAAAGATTCGACGATGCGGATCATTGTTCTTGCTTGGACAACCTCAATCATTTTGGCAAGCAAAGCCCCTTTTTCTTCATCGGAAATATCTTGTGCACCGATAATAGAAAATATGTCATCGGTTGCTTGCGCCTGCGTTGTATCGTTGTGCGCTTGTGAGTCCATTCTCCTCCTCTCTTAGCTAGCGAGCACTATAGTACTTGGCTAGAACTTACTAGATATAATTAATTCTGTGCGACATAACTAAATTATCTATTCACCGATTGCTTTGTCAAATATTTGTTCACTGTAACGTTTTGCAAGAATGTCTACTGCGTTTTTGAACTTATCTCGAAAGATTTCGGATGAAAACTTTTTAGCATGATCGCGGATTTTTTCCGGGTCGTAATTGTCGGGTTTAAAATTGCGAACGGCGTCAATCAGGCATTGAGGCGTTTGTTCTTCAAAGAATTCGCCAGTAATTCCCTCTTTCATGGTTTCGACAGCGCCACCCCGGCGATAAGCGATAACGGGACGACCAGAAGCCATTGCTTCAACAGGAACAATGCCAAAGTCTTCTTCAGCAGGAAAAATAAAGGCTTTAGCGTGGGCATAGTAATGCTTAACTTCTTCGTCGGTTAAAAACCCGAGGAACTCAATGTTGTTCTTGGCCTTCTTTTGTAGCGAAGACTTGTCCGGTCCACGGCCAATAATTTTGAGAGGGTAACCCAAATCGTTAAAGGCATCAATGACAAGGTCACATTTTTTGTAACTAACCAGGCGGCTAGCGAAAAGGAAATAGTCGCCGATTTTATTTTTATTAACAGGCGCAAAGCGATCAACATCTACGGGCGGATAAATAACGGTTGCTTCACGACCATAGTATTTCTCAACCCGGTGCTTGATATAGTTGGAATTCGCCAGAAAGTAATCAACGCGGTCAGCCGCTACGCGATCCCAGATTCTCATTTGATGAATAGTTCGTGAACGAAGCCAAGAGAAACGGCCTCTTTGAGCACGAGGATCCAGATCTGGTTCCCAGAGATAACGCGGCGGGGTGTGGCAATAAGCAATGTGCGCGGTATTCGGCTTTGTGATAACACCTTTAGCAGCCATCGTGGTGTTGGAAATAACAAGATCGTATTTTGACAGATCAAACTGCTCAAAGGCAATCGGCGTGAATGGAATTAGCAGCTCGCGTTTTGCTTTCATGAATGGGATATGCTGGAGAAAGGAGGTGCGTATGTCGAAATCAGCAAAAGGTTTCGCTCTTTCCGAGTCGAATACAGAGGTGAAGACAGGCGCGTCCGGATAGATCTTTTTTAACTCAAGAAGGACACGTTCTGAGCCTGCAACATTGGTTAGCCATTCATGAATAAGAGCTACTTTCATAAGATTCCCTATTTAGTCGACGGCTTGCCGGGCTGATTTTGAATCATCAGTTTTTGTTTCCCGGTATTCGGTTTTACCAGCAGAAATTTCAGAAAACACATGTTTAACGGTACGAAGTAAAATGGTGATATCAAACCAGAGCGACCAGTTTTCGATGTAGAAAATATCGTATTTAACCCTCTCTTTGATTGAGGTGTCGCCTTTGAGACCATTGATCTGGGCCCAACCAGTGATGCCAGACTTAACCTGATGGCGGCGAAAGTATTCAGGAATTTCTTTCTGGAATTGATCCACGAAGTTGGGTTGCTCTGGGCGTGGACCAACAAAGCTCATATCTCCTTTTAGCACGTTTATAAATTGAGGAATTTCATCAAGGCTGGATTTTCTGAGAAAATTGCCAAATGGCGTGATGCGGTTTTTTTCATCATCTTTGGTGGTCCACTTGCTGCCACCGTCTTGATAGTCACACTTATCCTGATACATTGAACGGAACTTGTAAAAATCAAAAGTTCTGCCATCCCGGCCGACACGCTTGTGCTTATAGATAACAGGACCAGGCGAGGTGATCTTGATAACAAACGATATTGGCAGGATAAGCGGCAGCGCTAATGTCAGGGCGCAAAGGGAAAACAAAACATCGAGAATGCGCTTAACAATTCTACCCCAGCCATTTAACGGTAATGTTCTAAGCTCCATAACGGGTAGCGATCCAATCAAGCCCGATGAGACATTGGCTGTCATTAACGCAAAAACATCTGGCACATATTTAAAGGTGATGTTGTTGTCGTAAGCAAACTGGATTAACTCACGAATCTTGGTTTTGCGTAAGTTGATATCGGTCAATATTATTTCATCAACCTCATATTGCTTGACGATACGATCCAGGTCGTCTATGGAACCGAGAATCTTGAGTCCATATTTACTGGTAGTTGATTGGCCGTTGACCACCCCGCATATTTTGTAGCCAAGGTTTTTGCTCCTAGCGAGGTGGTGCACCACGCTCTCAGAAGTACTGTTGTCGCCGATTAAGATTATCCGGTGAACACCAATACCAAAACGATAGAGATATGTCTGGATGACATAGACCATAAGGCGACCGGATGTCAAAGTAAGAATGCTAATGACCCAGGTAAATATTAATATGAGTCGGGAAAAGAAGAGCGACCGCGAAAGGAATATGGCTACTATTAAGATCAAAATTGCGGTCGAGGAAGCGTTAAATATTCGATAGAATTCTCCCATAAAATTATTGCGACCGCGGATACGATAGAGACCATGGAGTGAGAATAGAGCAATCCAGGCTGGCATTAAGTAAAGAGAAAAGCGTAAGTATTCGCGAAGACCGATATCTGAAACAAAGGGAATCATTTCGGCGTCAATACGGACATAATATGCGAGCACAAAAGCAGCGATAACCATCGCTATATCAACTGGCAACAGTATTAAAGCGAAAAACAGCTCTGAACGTTTCATATATTTAGATGAATTATAGTCAATTCGCGCCGATAATTCAATTGGCTAAGTCAAGGGGCTTTAATAAGTAGAATATTCATCGCCAAATACAAAAATGCACCGTTCATTACTGACGGGCATTTTTGTTAGCATCAAGTATCAAAAACAAAAACTTTATTTCAAATGGATTAGGCCTTACCAATTCTAAAGACCTTGGTACCACATTTTGGACAAATACCACGAACTGCTGGTTTGCCGTTCTTCATGGTGATCTCTTCAGCGTTCTGAACGTCAACCTTTTCGCGACACTTTACGCAATATGCCTGCATTTAACTCACCTCCTTTCGTCTTTTTCTAAGTGCAATCTTAGATTACATTCATCATTTTATTTTTGAAGAAACGGCACTGTCAAGCAATATCAGCGTTCTTTTTACATTTACCGAAACTGTTACGCATTGGCTGCTATATTTATAATGTCCTGCACAATGTATTTTTCTTCACGCTTGAGAGGTATTTTTTAACGAGTAGATTGGAAAATATTGAGCATTGAGAGTTATCCCCAGGCAGCAATGAGCCAAAACGCCAGAATATTAATTATTTGCTTCCTGCTCCTGCACTGGATTGCCAGCACCCTCTGGTGCAGGTTCCTCAAGATTGTTTTCTGCTTCCGTATAATCAGTGAGACTTGCTAACTCGCCCAGACTGCGTACACCGGGGTATTTCTGGCCCTGGTAAACCCAAGTTGGGTAGCCTTTAATATCTTGAGCGTCACAAGCATCGGGATTGGCGTTCTCTCCGGAAGAATCACACTCAACATAGTTGACATATTGGAAGGCATTGCTGAATAGTTCTTTTTGAGCATTGCAGAATTTGCACCAATAGGTGCCGTACATTACCATGCCTTTTGCCGCCAGGTGCTTTGCCAGGTTTTCTTTATACTCGCCGCTTTCCTCATTAGATTCGGCAATTTCGTCTTCATCTATTTCTTCAACCGGTGTCTGATTGGCAGAATTATCTGTCCTTGTGCCCCGATTTACATCTGCCGATGGTCGATCGGATCTGGCAGCGTAAATGGCGATTCCAGAGATAGCAGCAATACCAATCAACAATGATATAAATGTTCCGGCTCTTTTACCCATCTTTCTCCTTTCAAGATCATACGATTCGTAAATTGTTCTCAAACATCATAAGGGATTAATAGCATGCTTGTCAAAGCCAGGTTTCAAGAAGTAAGTATATGCAAAAGGACAAGCATAACAGCTTGTCTTTGTTGTTGGTGCCGGTGCCCCGGCTAGTCTTCGTCGAGGCCGCGCCAGCGGCTTAGATCGAAGCAGCCCCATGGGCAGGTGCCGTCCTCACTCAGGGGTGCGTCGCACTGCGGGCATTCCCTGGGCTCGGCGCTCTTGACCAGGACATCACCAACGTTGGTGATGCTCGGGTTGTCGAGCAGGACTACTGCGACCTGAAAGAGGTCGTAGTAGCTTCCTGGCACGATGCTTTGTGCCATACGTTCTCCTCCGCCCACTGGAGTTGTTGATGCCTAGCACGATTGTTTGGCAATGTTTATCCAACGGGCTGAGCAATCAATTTAATTAACTGTATCAGCCATTTGGATAAAGAAAGGGGGCAGACCCGATGGGTCTGCCCTCCTGTTTTGTGCCCTTTGGGCGCTAGCGCCTGGCCAGCTCGCGCTGGCCGCGGCGGGGGCGGAGCTGAGCTGCTCGCGCAGCCGCTCCTTGGCGCCCTCGGTGGCGTCGATGACGCGGTTGTGGACCTCGCGGGCGAGCTTGATGCTCGCCTCGAGGGCCTTGATGCGTTCGCCGTTCTGCATGCGGAAGTACTTGTCGGTTTCGGACACCTCGACCCACCCGAGAGCGATCTCGGCCTGCGTGACCTTCTCCGCCAGCTCCGTGTGGAGCTGGCGGAACTCGGTCGTGCCTTCGAGGGACTCGACCGAGCGGCGGGCGCCGTCCAGGTAGCGGGGCGCGAGGCGCCGGCTCATGTCCTGGAGCCCGGCGGAGATGATGTCGACGGCCTCCTGGTAGCGCTCTGCGTAGAGGGCGACCTCGGCCTTCCTCATGACCTCGTCCACCTCCGCGCCTACGTACTGGCGGAAGGGGGCAGAGATGTAGCCGAAGGCCTTCTTGCGCCTTTTGTACATGTCGTACTTGGCTTCGATCTCCTTGCGGCGCTGCTCCTCGGTCACCGGGTTCTGGGTCTTCGTGGCGACGAGCGTGGCATTCGTGTTCGACATTCGTACCCCCTCCGCCTTCTGGGCGGAGCGACCCGTTCGGGGGCCAACCTAGCCGTCATGTGACGGCGCAAATGCTTCCCGCTCCAAGGGTTTGGTTCGGGGAGATTTGCGCCAATATATCTATCAGTCCTGTTTTGGTGACAGTATATTGTGGCATAATATGTTATTGTCAACGCACTTCATTGTGGCTCTGTGGGCATGCATTGTTAACTCATATACCGATTGTGACTTGACAAGTATATCATATATATGTCATTTTGTCAATACCTATTAACTTTGCATCAAGTACGGTAGATATAAATACAAAAAACCGGCCGAAGCCGGTTGAAAACAATAACTGTTTTACTTAAAGCGTTGTTAATTGATTTTATCTAAGTCCAACACCTTTATTGCTCTTTTGTAAGCAGAGGTATGTACCGATACCAGACCAAACTTCTGCAAAAGATATCTGGCTAGCCGTTCGTAAGAGCTGGGTAGGGCGGAGTCGTTAACCAACTCTATCTCCATGTCGCATGACCTTCTTTCTTGATTGATATAACAGAGCTGATTAAGCGAGAAATGTACTTGTTCGCCTTCACAATCAAGGATAAAAGTTGTTCGATTTGTGTGAACCTCCAACACTTGATGAAGTTTGCTGCCTTCAGTTAAGCCATTTGCTGACAATATCGGCTGAACAACTGACTCACCCTTTTTAATAAGATCAAGCTCATCACGATTAATGAGTATTTCAAGTTCCTGATGCAAAAGTGCACCCGTCTGATGCTCTTGTTGCTTGAAAGCAATCGAGTCGATTTCACCTAAGTGTCGGATGCGCAGACTGGCGCTTGCGCGGAACAGTTCAAGATTCGGGGTGTCAAAGTAGAGATCTTTTATGCTTTCTTTCTCAATGCGCTTCAGTTCAAATCCAGCAAACTCTTTTTTTTCGCTCCAATCACGTGGTAAGTTTTTTTTGGCAGCGTAGAACGCGAGGTGCTCTTCTCGTTCTATTTTTGGTGATGTGGCAATGGCCTCACGAAGATTAACTGGCTTGCTTGCCGTTTCAAGAGTAACGCTCCGATTGTGGGTTTCCCATTTTTTCTTCATGATAGTATCCTCTCTAATGTTGATCATCGAGCATCTTTTGTATCGGACCAGTGTATGTGCATTATTCTCGCACATAACACAACAATCGTCAGGAATTGGCGTCCCTTGAACTGTTCGATCAACAATTAATTTATTAAAGTATGCACTCACCCAGCTTCCCAACTGCCCCTCCAAGCTTTTAGGAAAAACATTCAATGATATTCCCAGAGCATGTTATTGTCAAGATTGACACGTCACAGTGAGACATATATTTCTGTTAGAGTACATATTTTGCATAACAACCACATTGTGTTGCTGCATAGTGACTTATTGCAGCTTATTAGAGAGATTCAAGCCGAATAATTTGATCTCTTAGCGTTGCGGCTCGCTCAAACTCCAGTTCCTCAGCGGCTTGATGCATCAATTCAGACAACTCGGCAATGATTTTTTTCTTTTCTTTTCCCGGCAACTTCTTGAAAGCGGTATTAATTTCAAGAAGTTTCTTTTCCTCTTTTTCTTCCTTTGGCTTGAGAGTTTTGGTAATAGTTTGCGGTACAATACCGTGTTGACGATTGTATTCTTCCTGGATCTTTCTGCGCTCTTTGGTTTCCTCTATCGCCGCACGCATAGAGTCCGTGATACTACTGGCGTACATAATGACTTTGCCCTCATTGTGCCGTGCTGCGCGACCAATCGTTTGAATTAAAGATGTCTTGCTTCTTAGAAAACCTTCTTTATCTGCATCCAATATGGCTACCAGCGATACTTCCGGCAAATCCAACCCTTCTCTTAACAGATTAATGCCCACCAGAACATCGTGCTCACCCAAACGCAGGGCGTGCAGGATATTTGTGCGCTCTAAGGTCTCAACATCCGAATGAATGTAAGCCACCTTGATTCCGTTTTCTTGCAGGTACTCAGTTAACTCTTCGGCCATTCTTTTGGTGAGAGTGGTAACTAACACACGCTGGCCTTTCTCCACGCGTGCCGAAATTTCCTTCATTAAATCTTTTATCTGACCGGCTGGTTTGCGTACTTCAATTTCCGGGTCAAGAAGGCCGGTTGGTCGAATGAACTGCCGTATTACGGCATCATATGGTACTGTACTGCCGCTAATCGCATTATTTTTTGTGCTCCTGTCTATCTCAAATTGAGCAGGGGTGGCTGAAACAAAGATGGTTTGGCCAACCTTGCGATAAAATTCGTCAAATCTTAGCGGACGATTGTCAAAAGCCGAAGGCAACCGAAACCCATGATCAACCAGTTTTTCTTTTCTGGATCGATCACCAGCATACATACCGCCAATTTGAGGAATGGTCATATGCGATTCGTCGATAACAAGAAGAAAGTCATCAGGAAAGTAATCGATAAGGGTTGTTGGCGGTTCACCAGGTTGACGCTGGTCGAAATACCTAGAGTAGTTCTCGATGCCAGAACAAGTGCCTGTTTGCTCCATCATTTCTAAATCATAGTTTGTGCGTTGTTCGAGTCGCTGGGCTT